>DAOORH010000040.1:0-13912 GCA_035389145.1 Cellvibrio sp. | reverse complement strand
GTTGCACAACAAGAAATACTGTATATAATCCCAATTACTGTATAAACAAACAGATAACGGGGTAGCCAATGTACAATCTTACGTCGCGCCAAGAACAGGTCTTACAACTCATAAGAAGCTATGCAGATGAAACAGGCTACCCACCTACGCGGGCAGAAATTGCGCGCATTCTAGGTTACAAATCCCCAAATGCCGCCGAAGAGCATATTAAGGCTTTGGCACGTAAAGGCGCGATTGAGATTATTCCCGGTGCATCGCGCGGTATTAAGCTGCCCGAGCTGGTTGATCAAGGTTTGCCGATTGTTGGGCGTGTAGCGGCAGGCAGCCCGATTCTCGCGCAAGAGCACATTGAAGACTACTGCAATATCCCTCCCAACTTCTTTTCACCTAATGCGGATTACTTGCTGCGTGTATGCGGTATGAGTATGAAAGACGCCGGTATTTTGGATGGCGACTTGCTGGCAGTGCATCGCACCGATCAAGTTCGCAGCGGCCAGATTGTAGTTGCGCGGATTGGTGAAGAAGTAACGGTAAAGCGCTACAAGCGCATTGGCAATCGCTCACAAGTTGAGCTGTGGCCAGAAAATCCCGATTTTGATGTTATTCAAGTTGATTTAACTGACCAAGAATTTTCCATCGAAGGCCTAAGTGTAGGAGTGATTCGTCGTGAATAGAATTCGTCAATACCAAACTCAAGCTCAGCAACAACCCGCAACCAGTTGTGGACTTACCGAGCTGATTATTGCTAACGCTTCGCCAGAGCAAGCAGCGTTGCTTATGCCGATGATCGCTTTCCTTACTAAAAGCTGTGTAGATCGCTGGGTGACATGGATAGCTCCGCAACATATGTCGCGCGAGTTTCTTGAGTCATTCGGTGTGGATACACGCTTCGTGCGTTTAATTCACTGCAGTGATGAAGAGAGCCGCTTGTGGATTACGTGGGAAGCTTTGGCTGCCGGCAACAGCCACACAGTCATTGCCAGCCCGGGTAAACTGACTGATAAAGAGTTCAAGCAGCTTGAAAGCGCTGCTCACCAAGGTCAATGCCAAGGTTTGTTGCTGCGGGTAAGATAAATATTTGTTTGATCTTTTCTACACTGCCCTGAACCTAAGGAAATCTCGCAGAGCAAGTTCCGTTTTATGATCCGAAACCCTCAAGTCATGGACGACTTGAGGGAGCTACAAGGATGTATTTATGCGTTTTCGGATCATAAAACGGTACTTGTGACGCTATATATTAGGCTTCTGCCACAAAGACTGCGCGAATAGGGGCAGGGTGACCTTCCGCGGTTAGCGTAGAGTTTTCAGGATGAAGAAATTCAGGGAGTGAGTGAAATTTCATCCAATGGGTCGAGCGCTGTTCTTCAGTTGATGTTGCGCACACATCCACAACTCGTGGATTGCTAAACCCCATTTTGCGCAGCCAGCTCAACATGGTTTCGCAGCTAGGCAAAAACCATACATTGTTCATCATCGCGTAACGGCCTTCTGGCACCAACACTTCGCCAAGCTCGCCTTCAATCACGAGTGTTTCTAACACCAACTGACCGCCGGGGCGTAGCGCTTCTTTCAGTTCACGCAGGTGATCCATGGGCGATTTACGGTGATAAAACACGCCCATTGAAAATACTGTATCAAATGCCTGTAGTTTGGCTGGCAACTCTTCAATGCCCACCGGCAGCACATCAATAGGGTAGTAGGTTCCCGCAAGTTGTTTGACCATCTGAAACTGCACGACAAAGCGCGGCGATGGATCTATACCAATAACTCGCTGCGCGCCCTCGCCCAGCATGCGCCAACAGTGATATCCATTGCCGCAGCCCACATCCAAAATTAAACGATTTTTTAGGGGTGCTAGATGTGGGATAACTCGATCCCATTTCCAATCTGAGCGCCATTCGGTATCCACATGAATACCGTGAATCCAGTAGGGGCCTTTGCGCCAGGGAATAAGTGCTTCCAAGCTTTGCCGTAATTGCGCGCGGGTTTCCTCGTCACAATCGTCGGGTATGCCAATCTCAACTTTATCGGCAAAGTTATTCTGGGTGCTTTTAATCAAGGGCATTTTTGCCATTGCCGCTTGCCATGCTGGTAAATCGCCGTAGCGTTTTGTGCACAAACCATCTGCGATTTGTTGCGGAAGTTTTTCTAACCAAGCGGCAAGAGGGCTTTCGGACAAATAGTCGAGTAAATCGGTATAGCCAGCTTGAGACGGCGAAGCAGGTAACGGGGAGTCATTAATCATTTGATGGCAATTATCGAAGCAAAGTTAAAACATTGAAACCAAACATCCACACTGCTAAAGCCTGCTTCTTTTAAGCGTTGGCGATGCACAGCAAGGGTTTCAGGAATAAGTACATTTTCAATAGCGCTGCGTTTTTGTGCAATTTCTAAATCGCTGTAACCATTGGCGCGTTTAAAGTTGTGGTGCAGTTCAATCATTAGTGCTTGATGCTGTTCATCGTCAAACGCGAGCTTCTCAGACAAAATTAAAACGCCATTGGGTTTTAAACCTTCGTGAATTTTGCGCAGAATCGCAGCGCGTTTTTCTAAGGCGATAAACTGCAGTGTGAAGTTAAGTACGGCAACGGATGCATTATTAATCGGAAACTCGCACAAATCAGCGCAATGTAAAGCTACGTCTATTTCAGCGCTGTCGGCCGCAATCACTTGTTGGCAACGAGCAATCATCGCGGCTGAATTATCCACACCTACAATGCTGCAATTAGCCGCTTGAATGCGGTGGCGCATAGCGAGCGTCGCTGCGCCAAGTGAGCAGCCCAAGTCATAGCAAAAGCTGTCGGGCTGAGCATAGCGCTCGGCCAAATTGCCAATCATATTGATAATAGTTGCATAACCCGGTACCGAGCGTTTGATCATATCGGGAAAGACATTTACAACTGCTTCATCAAAAGCAAAGGCATCGACTTGTTGCAGCGGGTTGGCGTAAAGGCTATCTGTGGCGTAAAGCGTGTCGTTAGTGTGATTGGACATGATGTTTGGGGCTAAGTAAGTTGGCCAGCTAAGTGGCTTGGTTGGATATTGTACCCTTTGACTACTGGTGCGACAAACCCCACAAATAAATGCGCAATTTGTGCGAGCTTCATTGAAATGTCATATGTTCATCCGACTATAGCAATTATGAAGATTCCCAGTCTAAGCATTCCACAAGCGGTAGGTACTTATTCGGAACTCGATATGCAAGCGGAACTGCAGCGAATTATTGAACTCCGGTTACTCACGCCTGTATTTCAGCCAATCATCGCGTTGGATAGTCGGCGTATTCTGGGTTATGAAGCGCTGATACGTGGACCTGAAAATCACCCCCTACATACCCCCGATCAATTGTTTTCCACCGCACGAACAACCAAGCAGTTAGCATCGTTA
The DNA here is from genome assembly GCA_035389145.1 of Cellvibrio sp. Classification (GTDB taxonomy): domain Bacteria; phylum Pseudomonadota; class Gammaproteobacteria; order Pseudomonadales; family Cellvibrionaceae; genus Cellvibrio. The sequence goes on along the minus strand of DAOORH010000040.1, from coordinate 10,525 downwards.
GAGTTCGCTTGTCGCGCTGCATCCTGCGAAAAGTTTGTTGAGTTAAAACTTAGTGGCAAGTTGTTTTTAAATATGACGCCGTTAAGTTTTACCGATAGCCAATATCGCGATGGCGTTACCCGTGAAATTTTACAGCGTGTGGGCTTGAACCCGGAGCGTGTGGTATTTGAACTCACCGAAAGTCAGCCGTTGGATCAATTTGATTTATTGCGTGCAGCATCGGAACATTTTCAGCGACAGGGCTTTGCAATTGCTTTAGATGATTTGGGCGCTGGCTATGCGGGCTTACGGGTGTGGAGTGAACTTTGTCCTGACTATGTAAAAATTGATCGCCATTTTATCAGTGGAATTGATAGCGATCCGGTTAAGCGCGAATTTGTACGCGCGATGCTGGACATAGCTAACCGCATGGGCAACAAAGTGATTGCAGAAGGGATTGAAACGGCGGATGAATTAAATACCTTGGTCGCAATGGGAATTGATAATGTGCAAGGGTTTTATTTGGCGCGCCCAGCCGCTTTGCCCATTTTGGAGTTTCCCGCGCATGTAAATGGGTTTCCGCAGCAACAGCGTTTTGGCAACCAAGATATTTTTCGTCGCACTGTGGGCGAAATTATGGTGAAGGTGGATATCATTACATCCACCGCTACCGCCGAATCTGTGGTTAAAATGTTTCGCGCCGATGTTCGTTTAAGCAGTGTACCTGTGGTGGATGGTGAAACGCCTTTGGGTATGGTGAGCCGCGCTGAATTACTGAATGTGTTCGCGCGCCCCTTTGCGCACGATCTCTACGCTAAAAAATCGATTGCCGAATTTATTAGCCCTATGTCGTTGATTGTGGATTGCAGTTGCGAATTGAAAAAAGTAGGGCAGTTGATTACCGAAGATCCTCATCAGAACCTCAGTGTGGATTTTATTGTCAGCCGCAACGGTCAATATGCCGGTGTGGGAAAAATTCGCCATCTTTTACGTTGCATTACCGAAGAAAAATTACGCGCAGCCAAACACAGTAATCCGCTTACGCAATTACCGGGCAACGTACCTTTATATGAATGGATTGATCACCTCTTGCACACGCGCGAAAATATGGTTGTAGCTTATGTAGACATCAATCATTTTAAGCCGTTTAACGATGCGTTTGGCTACAGCTTTGGTGATGAAATTATTTTATCCCTAAGTAAAATTTTGTGCGCGCAACTGGATGCAGAAAAAGATTTTATTGGCCATGTAGGTGGCGATGATTTTATTGTGATCTTTCGCAGTGAAAACTGGCGGGAGCGCTGTGAACAGATTTTTACCGAATTTGATGCGGCTTATCTAGGATTGTTGCCGCATACCCAAACGGAATATTGGAGTCAGGATCGTAATGGTAATCGCCAGCGGTTTGGAGCTCTAACCTTGGCAATTGGTTGTGTTTTTCCTGATTTTACTTCCTGCACTACCCATCATCATGTTTCCGTCTTATTGGCTGATGCCAAACACAGCGCCAAGATGATGGGTGGCAATGCGATATTTGAATCGCGCCGTCGCAATAAGCCCAATGAACTTCAGTTTGCGAAATAGCCCTTAGATTTAACGGGCTTTATCCTCACTTTTAATCGTCTGAAACCGCCTGTTTGCAGAAATTGAGCTATTCTCTAAATGTTTATTTTAGATGTTTATTTCCCACTTAATCTCCGGTGGTAGGTGATTTTTGCGTTGGTCTTAAGCGATTTTTCGCTCAATGATCACTTTATCGGAGTGAGATTGTACCTATGGCTGAGAACCCCTACGCAAAATTACAGGCTTTGATTGTCGATGACTTTGAAAGCTTTCGTATCACTTTGTCAAAAATGCTGCAGGAATTTGGTATTGGTACCGTAGATTCGGTTGCCTCTAGTAACGATGCACTGCGTTACTGCAGTTCCAAAGTTTACGATGTGATTCTATGTGATCAAAATCTTGGCAAGGGGAAAACCGGTCAGCAAATTTTAGAAGTTTTACGCCACAAACCTACGTTAAATAGCGACAGCTTGTTTGTTTTGGTGTCAGCTGAGTCTAACAAAAGCATCATTATGGCCGCTTACGATTATGAGCCAGACGCTTACCTTACCAAACCTATTACAGGTCAAACCCTAGGGCAAAGGCTTGAGCGGCTGTTTAAGCAGCGCATGACCCTAGCGCCCATTTATAAAGCGCTAAAAGACAAAGATGTAGAATCTGCTATTCATTTATGCGAAGCAGAAATTGCAGCGGGCAACCGTTACACGGGCTCTTGCCAAAAAATGTTGGGGCGTATGCTGTTACAAGTGGGGGATCTTGAAAAGGCAGAAGCTTTATATCGTAATATTTTAGATGTGCGTCAACTGGATTGGGCTATGTTGGGCATGGCGCAAACCAAAAAAATGCAAGGAGATGCTTTGAGTGCACAGCAATGGCTGGAAGAAATTATTCAATTTAATCCGCTAAATTTAAAAGCCTATGATGTTTTGGCAAGTATTATGGCAGAGCGTGGCGATTATCAGGGGCAGCAAAAGGTGTTACAAAAAGCGGTGGATATATCGCCGCTATCAATTTTGCGTCAGCAGGAGCTTGGCAATGTCTCATTTAAAAATAATGATCTCTTGGGTGCCGCTAACGCCTATCGCAAAGCAGTTAAAATTGGTGAAAATTCTTGCCATGACAATATAAAATTTCATGAAAGCTTTGCGCATGCCGGCATTCAGTTAGCCAAGTTAGATAAAAATTTGGCAGCCCCCATACTGCGCGATGCATTGAAAGTAATCGGTGAAATTCCGTTACGTTTTGGTAAAACTAATAGCGTAAAAATGAATGCTTTATTATTAGAATCGCAACTGTGTGTTGCGTCGGGTGAAGAGCGTCGAGCAGAAGAAGTATTGGTGAGTGCGCAAAAAATTATTGATGCCGATGCCTCAGCGGTAACCTTGGATACCCGTATTGAGTTGGTGCGAGCTCTGCGCGAACTGGGTAATAAAGCCGAGAGCGATAAAATTATCGCTGATTTACTGAGCGAATATGAGGGAGACGAAGATCAACTACAAAAATTAGATTGCCTGCTGGATGAACCCTGCAGTGCTAAAAATAAAGCACTGGTGGCGCAGATCAATAAAGACGGCATCTCATTTTATGAAGCCAAAGATTTTGGGCGTGCGGTGAATTGTTTTACCAGCGCGCTGCAAGATTTCCCGCAACACATTGGTCTGCGTTTAAATTTGGTACAGGCGCTGATGGGTAGCTTTAAGCAGGAGCCGGAAAAGGCGCCCTTGTTGACGGCAATGCAGCAGACTATGGATTACATTCGAAAAATCATTCCCGATAACCATGCGCAGTTTAAGCGTTTCCGCCAGCTGGAAGAACTCTTGCGTGGAATTGTGGCATCGGCCAAGACAACGAACTAATTCGGCAAATTGGAACAGCGAATGAAGACTGTGAATAAAAGCTTTGAATAAAGGTAGCGATATTATGAATCGAGATGTTCAAGAAGTTGATTTTTCCTTCGTCCTTGCTTCCAGTGTGCACGACATGAAGAACTCCCTAGGTATGTTATTGAATACCTTGGCTGAGGTTATGGTGCAGTATCCACCACAAAATAACGACCATGCAAAGTCCTATGCTGTGTTGGAGTATGAGGCGGCGCGAATTAATAGCGAGCTAATTCAGTTGTTGTCGCTTTATAGGTTGGATCACGATCAGGTGCGGGCACATATTGAAGAGTGCATGGTAATAGATGTGCTGAGCGAGCAGATTGCGCGTAATCATGGCTTACTGCAAACCCGACAGCTCGAACTTGTGTTGCAGTGCGACGAGTCTTTAACGGGTTATTTTGACAGCGATTTAGTAGGGGGCGTCATCAATAATATCTTGGTTAACTGCGCCCGTTACTCCAAGAACAAGTTATTCCTATCCGCTCAGCAAACGGCAGAAGGGCTCTGCATTACCCTGGAAGACGACGGGCCAGGCTACCCTGAGGATATGCTTAATGCATCTACCTTTGCGGAAACGCGCGCAAATTTTGCAAGTGGCAGGCCCCATTTGGGGTTGATGTTTGCAAATAAGGTGGCACTTATGCATCGAAATAAAGCCCAGCAAGGCTTTATTCGTCTGACAAATCAGAGTGCTCTGGGGGGAGGGTGTTTTAGCTTGTATCTACCTTAGTACAGAGTCTTTTTACCTCGGAATAATAGCTTGTCGATAAATACCCATAGAAAATAGGGCCTTATTATCTTGGTTTAATAAAAAGCCTAGATGCGGTGCTTGAAAAGGGGGGGCACCTATAGCATTATCCAGCCTACATATATTGCTTTAGGTTGCTTTCACTATGCTAAAGATTCGCTATAAAAATAATAAGTATAATTCGGTATGGTTAGTGGAACCCATGATCAGTATTGGGCGTTCTGCAACTAACGATCTGGTTGTTGACGATCCTCATGTGGCCGACAAACATTTTGAAGTTCACGTAAGTCATGAAACGCTAACTCTAAAAAACCTCCAACCGCTCAAGCCTGTGAGAGTAAATACTGTAGATGTCATCGGAGCTTGTACGCTCAAAGTTGATGATGAAATCACCTTGGGCGCGATTGAGCTGGTTGTAATAGACCCAAAGCGCGAATCTAAAGTAAGCTCATCTGAAGCTGCAAATGCAACCCAAATGCGTTCTGTACCTACTACCGGGTGGGCACTCAAAGCGAATCATACCGCATTGGCAAACCGCGTTTTTCCATTGAAAGATACTACAGTCATAGGTCGCTCTGTAGATTGTGATATTAGCCTTGCCGCTGCTCATCTATCACGTCGACATGCCCAGCTGCAGATTATTGATGGCGCACTTTTTGTAAAAGATTTGGGTTCCGCTAATGGCACCTTTCTCAATGGCAAGCAAGTTATGGAGGCGCGCGTAAAGCGCGGCGACGAATTACGTTTTGACGCCTTAACATTCGGGGTAATGGGGCCTGCCGATGAGATGGCTAAAACAACTGTTAGATCGATTCCTGTACCTAACACGCCTCCCGCAGCTAAGTCAGCTTCGTCAAAGCCTAATTCGGCTAGTGATAAGTTTGCCACGCAACATAGTTTTGCCAAAAAGGAAAAGCCCTCAGCGCCCAGTGCTTCTGGTAAGGGTGGTTTAATTGTGCTGGCAATCTTAGCGGCGGTGGTCATTGCTGCATTTATTTTTAAACGTTAATTGATTCAGTGAAAATTTATTTGTATTCAACGCTCGGTTGTCATCTTTGTGAGCAGGCAAAAGTTATTCTATGGCCACTATTGCTGAAATATCAGTTTCGTTTGGCGGAAATTGATATTTCAACGAGCGATGAAATGATTGAATGCTACGGCTTACGTATTCCAGTCTTGGGGGTAGGTGAGAATTTCGCTGAGTTGAACTGGCCATTTACGGCAGAACAGGTGGATATTTGTTTTGCGGAGTTTTCTGCTCAGATATGACTTGTTGATTTGGGTTATATTTTTTACTCTATTTATCTTTCTCGCCTATACCTAAATCGTTAATCGTTGTGTTTACCCAATCTAAAGTGCTTATGTAAATCTGAGCCAGTTGTTCTGCGTTAATATTATTTTCTGCTAGATAATTCCAATCAATTTTTTCCCATTCACCTCTTTCGTAAGCGGTGGTAATTTCTAGCACTTTCCCTTCGCTACCTGTTTGTTTGAGAATGGCATCATTGATGTGTTTGCTCAATGAAATGCTGTCTAATAATGTCGTCATTGGCGCATCCATAAATGCATCCAAAGTGGATAGTAAACCTACCGTAAAGTACCCATCAGCTCTATTTTTACCGCTTAGTTGATTGGCAATAAGCTCACACATGCGTGCACGTGTTAATGCAGAAACGCTAAGTTCATGAGGTTTATCGCCCAAGTTAGACATGGCGAGAATATTCACCCAATTTTTAATTTTATTCAGACCAAGTAGCATAATGGCCTGCTTGAGAGAATCTATGTTTCGCGTTAAACCGAATGCGGCAGAATTTACTAAGCGCAATAATTTAAAGCTTAAGACGGTATCGCGCGCCAGCATTTTTTCAATTTTTTCAACGGGTATATCGGGGTCTTGCAGTGCAGACAATAATTGCAAAACCGACTGTTTGTTGTCTGACATTTTGCGCCCGGTAATGATTTGAGGGCGCGCTAAAAAATAGCCTTGAAATAAATCGAAGCCGGCCGTTTTACAAAACTCCAGCATTTCATAGGTTTCTACTTTTTCTGCCAGCAGCTGAATACCAAAAGGCTTTATGTGCTTTACGTGTGCTAAAACCTGTTGTGGGGAGAGCTGTAAAACATCCAGCTTAATAATGTCCGCGTAGGGGATTAAACGTTGAGTTTCTGGAGTGAGAACAAAATCATCCAGAGCAATAGTGTATTTGTGTTCGCGTAGTACTTTTAGTGCAAGCAGCATGGCCGCATCTACCTTCTGACCTTCGAGTACCTCAATCACTAGTTGTTTGCGGTCAAATGGCGGGGGTGTGTCCAAGAGATTGCGGGTGAAGTTAATGAAAGCAAGATGCCCACCCACAACGTTGCCGATTGAGAGTTCGGTAAATGCATTGAGCAATACTTGTGAACTGGCGGCATCGCCATTACTAAAATTGGCTTGGTTGACTTGGCTTGAACGGCACAATAATTCATAACCAACTACTTTCATTTGAGTGTTGAATATAGGTTGGCGTGCTAATAGTGGGAACGAGTCAGACATAATAAAGAGCGCGGCCGCAACAGAACATAGTTCAAGTGTAGCTCGATATGAGTGCTACACAAATTAAGACGACATTATCACCCGTGTTTTGACACTAGAAATCTAGCGCACCTTTTTATCTGGCCTATACTGATTTAAGGATTGGGCGGCTCCCGCTCAAAAAATATACTTTTAGTCGTTACAAAGTGGCTATTGAATGTCTAAATTACTGGATTCCATTGATCAACGCACTCGGTTGGTAGGTGAAAACCGCCTTGAATTGTTGATGTTTCGTTTGCGCGGGCGGCAGCTTTTTGCAATTAATGTATTTAAGGTGCAAGAGGTGGTTAAGGTGCCGGTATTGCGCGCCGTACCTCACAGTCATCCGCATGTGAAGGGCGTTGCTTACTTGCGCGGTCAAACGGTTCCCGTTATTGATTTAAGTGCCGCTATTGGTGCTGGGCCTCTTACCGATATGGAAAATGCCAATCTCATTGTTGCGGAATACAATCGCTCGGTTCAGGCTTTTCTAATTGGTGCGGTAGATCGTATTATTAATCTTAATTGGGAGTTAATTTTGCCTCCCCCTAAAGGCACGGGGCGCGGTCATTTTTTAACAGCCATTACGCGCTTGGATGATCAACTAGTCGAAATCTTGGACGTTGAGCGAGTTCTGGCCGATATAATTCCTTACAATACTCAAGTCTCTGCAGAGGTGTTAGATGCAGATTTGGCGATTGAGGCCAAAAAGCGCAAGCTTAAAGTGCTAATGGCCGATGACTCCCCAACTGCTGTGAGGCAGGTGCAAGCGACTCTACAAAACTTGGGTATTGAAGTTGTTTATGTTCAGGACGGTCTGCAGGCGTTGAAGCAATTGCAGCAGTGGGTGCGCGAGGGGCGCAGTATTGATGAAGAGATTTTTATGCTCATCACTGATGCGGAAATGCCAGAAATGGACGGTTATCGATTAACGGCAGAAGTAAGAAAAGATCCCGCACTTAAAAATCTTTATGTCGTATTACATACATCCTTGAGCGGTAGCTTTAACAAAGCCATGGTGGAGAAAGTAGGTTGTAATGATTTTCTCTCCAAGTTCCAACCCGATGAGCTCGCCAAGGTGGTGCAGAAACGTTTACGAGAAATCATTAAACTCTAATAAAAAAATGCCCTTCTGGGCATTTTTTTATGGTGAAACCTAGCTTTTACAAATCTCTAGCGGCTTCCTGTGGGGTAATAAACGGCTGTTTAACGCCTGTACGATAGGCGTAAATCACCGCAAAAGATAAAACATTCTGCACGTAAAAACGAGTTTCTTTGTAGGGGATAGTTTCTATCCAAACATCGTAAGGCAGTTTTATGTCGTTTTTATTCATCCATTTTTTCACCCGCGAAGGGCCAGCGTTGTAAGCGGCGGCAGCGAGAATGCGGTTGCCGGAAAAAGAACCGAGTAATTGATTTAAGTAGCGGCTGCCTAAGTTAATATTTTTGTCAGCTTGCAATAAATCCTGTGGGCGATACACAAGGCCAGCTTTCTTAGCGGTCTCTTTGGCTGTTGTTGGCATTAGTTGCATTAAGCCCGTAGCGCCTACGGGTGATTTTGCATCGCTATTAAACGCACTTTCTTGTTTCGCAATGGCGAAAATAAAATGCGGGTCTATGGATGTTTGCCGCGTGGCAGCTTTGACGTGTTCTTGATAGGGAATGGGGAAACGCACAGACAATTCATCCCAATATTCCGAGTCTTGCATGGTTTGTATTGCCTGGCGGTACCAGCCCCAACGATCTGCCAAGCGGCTAGCCGCGACCATCGCTTCAGTAGTGGGTAAGCGATTAGTCGTAAAGCTCCATTCGCGATTTGCCGAGGCTAGCTCACCCAACACATAAAATTCGCGCGCGCGTTGAATGCCTGGTTCGGCTTCAATTTTAGTCATAAGCTCTTTGGAAATTGGCAGAGGCTTGTCGAGCAGGCTGTAAGCAATCCCTAATTTATCTGAGGCTAAAAAGCCATAAAAACTTCGCGTGGCGGCAACCTGAGCATAAAAATCTTTTGGGGTTTTTCCATTAAATTCTTTAATTTTGAGCTGTTCCGTTATACGTGCCTGCCAGTAGGTCCAGCGCTCGGTTTTTAGGCTTTCCGCAGGCAGACGCAGTAACCAGCTAAAGGCTTTTTCCCAATCTTGTTGTTGTAGTGCCTCGCGAATTAATGCTTCTAATAATTCTGAGTGACTGAGATCTGGTGTTGCTGAAACTAACTCTGCAGCTGCTTGGCCATGATCCTGACGAATTAATTGGCGGGCAATGGAGTAGGTAATATGAACTTTTTCATGGGTGGTAAAGTCGCGGCGTTTTACGTAGTTTTTCCACAGATCTAAGGCTTCCGGGGCATCGGTTTCTGCGTATTTTTCAAGGCCAAGTGCAATACTTGCACGGCTTTCGGGTGTCAGTGCTTTGAAGTGTTCAGGTTGTAAAATCAAGCGTGGATTCTGCGCAACATTTTCATAAAGTAGAGCTGGGGCTTGCTGTGCTGGCGACATCTCTTGAACCAAGCTGGCTGCGAGGCTAATTTCGCCGGCATTAACGGCTTTTAGGTGGCGGCTCCACAGCAGTGAAGGCGTTAAATAACCGGCTTCTTTCCACTCCTGAAATACAGGGTCACAGGCCGCGGATTGTGGTTTTCCTATATTCCATAGTGCTTCAACATCTTTTAAAGCTGTTTTGTCATTTGTGGCTAGACGCGCGCGTAAATTTAAGCAGGCAAGTTCTGGATCGGTCAGATTGCTATCATAAAAGCGGCGGTATTCTGGCCATTTTTCTTTAATGGCCAAGGCGCGCAACCAACGGTGACGCAAGCGCTCTGCTGAGTAAGAGTTGGGATAACGGCTAAAAAACTGCTCCACCTCTTTAGTGGGCAGAGCCATTAGTCGCTCACCGAGCTCTTGATATTCTAAATAAGGTAAAAGAGGGTAGTTCTTAAGGCGAGGTAATAACTCTCTATAGCGAGTGATCTGTTTTTTTTCTAAAGCCGTTTGCGCGGCTACATAATAACTGCGCTCTGCTTTGCGTGCGTTAGAGCCAGGTGCTTCAATAGTTGCAGCAGGGGTGGCTTTTTTTGCGTTGGCTTTTTTAGGTTTGGTGTCAGGTGCGGCTTGCGCCAAGGAACAAACGATTACACTCAGCAATAGGCATCTGCTGAAAAAGCTAAACGAAAATCGGAATTGCATTGCTAAACCTCAAGAAATGTCGGAGATATTTTTCTATTGGCTCTGCTAATCATGGGAGACACAGTCTTGCGAATAGATTGAAACGTGCAGCCATTCTAGTACGCAGTGCACTTGAACAAAAGGCTTAACAGCCAATCTACAGCAATGGTTAAGCCAATTCAGTCTCCAAGGCTTTTTAGGGGTGAGCAGTAAGTGAACAAGTGAAGAGGGGGGGCGCCAAAAGTAGGTAAATTCTGGTTTTGCTTATGCCAATCCGGCAGTTTAATCTATACTGCAAACAGGCGTCATAATTGGCGATTCTACGCAGATTTTATAGCCTGCTTAGGCTATGTATTGGCGCTCAAACTCTAATCATACCCAAGCTATAACAACCACTACTTTGACCGGAAAGCCCCCATCCATGCAAGATAAGACTCCCTCGTTTATTCATGGTATTTCTTTCCAATTAGCCAAAATAGGTATTATTTTGGCTTTTGTGCTCAGCTTTGTAATGAGTTTTATTCAAACGTCATTTGATTACATAGAAGAGCAAAAAAACCTAAATAAGTTTATTGATCGAGTAATAGCCGTAGCAAAACCGCCAGCAGCGCGTTCGGTAGCTACATTGGATGAAGAC
>DAOORH010000039.1:0-13944 GCA_035389145.1 Cellvibrio sp. | reverse complement strand
GATGAAAGCGCGCGGTAATACGCTGTGCTAATTGGCGCAGCTCGGGTTTGGCGAGCAGGGTTTTTAATTCGGGTTGACCCACTAAAATAATATGTAGCAATTTTTGCGTAGTGGTTTCTAAATTGGTAAGCAGACGTACTTGTTCTAGCGTTTGCGCCGATAACAATTGCGCTTCATCAATCAATAAAATGGTATTGCGCCCGTTAGTGTGGTTGCGCAATAAAAAACGGTGCAGAGCATCGGTTAGGTCTTTTACGGTAGGCTCATCGTTGGCATAGGATGCACCCAGTTCTTCGCAAATGGTGGTGAGCAATTCCGTCACGTTGGACATAGGGTTCATCACCAATGCTATGTCAGTGTGCTCAGGCATTTGCTCCAGTAGGCAGCGAATAATCGTGGTTTTGCCAGTGCCAACTTCGCCGGTTAGCATCACAAAGCCGCCGCCCGCTACGCCATAGAGTAAATGCGCCAAAGCCTCTTTGTGCTGTTGGCTCATATACAAATAGCGCGGGTTAACGGCTATAGAAAATGCGGGTTCGGCTAGGCCAAAAAAAGTGTGGTACATAGTGTTTACGAGTGAATAGCGCTCTTATCGGTTGAGTGTGCAGATAATAGCGGGAAATCTTGCGGCTGTGTTTTAAAAATCGCAGGAGCGGATTGTGCGCTTAGGCAAGCGCACCGTCGGCGAGAACCACGCAGTTGCGACCTTGCGCCTTGGCTTGATACATAGCGCGGTCCGCGCGAATAAACCACTGTTCGCGTGTTTCTGCTGTATTGATTGTGGCGCAACCAAATGAGGCGCTAATATTCCCTTCTGGGCCGAAAATATCTTGTGTGATTTGTAGGCGAATTTGCTCGGCGATAATAGCTGCTTCATTAAGAGTGGTATTGCGTGCTAAAAGGACAAATTCCTCTCCGCCAAACCGAAATGCGCGGTCAGTTTTGCGTAAGCGAGCGAGCAAAAGATTGCCAATATCAACGAGTAAATGATCCCCAATGCTGTGGCCAAATTTATCGTTGATAGCTTTGAAGTTGTCCAAGTCGAACACAATGAGGGTCGCGGGCGTTTTGTAGCGAGTAAAGTCCTCGGTGCAGAGCCGTAACTCTTCGTCCATTACGCGGCGGTTGCCGAGCAAGGTAAGAGGGTCTTGCGAGGCAAATATTTCCAAGCGTTTGCGTTGCTGCTCGGTTAATCGCGCAAATAGGTAAGCCATTGTGCTGCCAATAAATAGCGATGAGAGCATAGCAAACGAATCCAGAGTTTTGCCCAAGCGCAATGCAATGGGTACAACTAACAGAATCGCTATTAAGTTAACAATCACCGCGCTTCGTGGGCGCAACAGAAAGAAGTTGGAAAGTACGGTAGGGAACATCCAAAACACAAAGATGGGGCTATTGAGATATACAACGACAATCGCACCCAAAGTATAAAAGCCGGCGGCAATGTGCATGGCGAATGGAATTGCCTCACCGCGCCAATAAGAGTAAGCAGCAATCGATACCGCTATAGTGACTATGGCAAGATCAACAAGGGCATGGATAATCTCGCCCTGCGCATAACGTAAGTAGATAAAGGGCGCTATGCCGATAACAGCCAAGACCGCAAACAGATAGACAAGACCTAACTGAAATTTTTGGGTGGAATCGTCAAACATAACCCTGTCTGCCCTCAATAAACCAGCGAAGCTACCCAGCTGTGTTATTAATATAGCTTCAAATGCGTGAATTGCTGGATTTGTTTGCAGGCAATAGTTATTTTGCAACATACCCTGAGGGGCAAGTGCTGCAAATTTAAGGTGATGTTTAGAAAGTAATCGATAGATACAAGTGGAGTTGTATATGGGGAAAAATCGTTTAGAAGCATTTAGCGATGGGGTACTCGCCATTATCATCACCATCATGGTGTTGGAAGTGAAAGTGCCCCATGGTGCGGATTGGGCAACGTTGCAAACTTTAGTGCCAGTATTTTTTAGTTACATTTTGAGTTTTATTTACGTGGGTATTTATTGGAATAACCATCACCATTTATTTCATGCGGTGAAACACACAAGTGGTGGTGTATTGTGGGCGAATTTACATTTATTGTTTTGGTTGTCGCTGTTCCCCTTTGTGACTGGGTGGATGGGTGAAAATCATTTCGCACCTTTGCCAACGGCGCTTTATGGTGGTTGTTTATTAATGGCTGGCATTGCCTATTGGATACTGGTGCATTGCATTATCACTACCGAAGGCAAAGATTCTTTAGTGGCAAAAGCGGTGGGTAAAGATATTAAAGGCGTTATTTCAGTCGTGGTTTACGCGCTCGCTATTCCCCTTGCATTTATCAATATATGGTTCGCACAGATTGGCTATATCGCAGTCGCACTTATGTGGTTAATTCCCGATAGGCGCATTGAAAAAACCTTGTCGGAAAATTCCCATTAGCATGCAATTTTTTGACAGCCACTGCCATTTTGATTTTGCGATCTTTGATAATGACCGCGATCTTATTTGGCGTGAGTGCAATGCATTGGGAATTGCGCACTTGATCATTCCTGGTGTCGCACCTGAACAGTGGTCAACCGCAGCTGGTATTGCGCAGCCTTATAGGAATATGTACTGGGGGGCGGGGCTTCATCCTTGGTGGATAAATGAAGAGAGTATAAAGAGTGACACTATAAAAAAAGATATTGCTGAGAATGATATCGAACTCCTTCTGAAGAGCCTGCATCAGCAATTGCAGAAAAATATTAGGCAACAAAAATGCATTGCAATAGGCGAGTGCGGTTTAGATGCAACGATAGAAACACCTTTAGCTCTGCAGCACCAAGTATTAGATATTCATTTGCAATTAGCCCAGCAAATCTCCAAGCCTCTTATTATTCACTGCCGCAAAGCGCACAACGAATTACTGGTGCAACTAAAGCGATATGATCTACCCGCTGGGGGTGTGATTCACGGTTTTAGCGGGAGCTATGAATTAGCCGCGAGCTATTGGGATATGGGTTTTCGCTTGGGTATTGGTGGCACTATCACTTATGAACGCGCCAATAACACTCGTGCGGCGGTGAAAAAAATACCGTTGGATGCTATTTTATTAGAAACAGATGCCCCTGATATGCCGCTCAGCGGAAAACAAGGTGAGCGCAATAGTCCTGCACATATTATTGAAATTGGGCAAATGCTCGCCGATTTACGTGGTGAACCGCTGGAAAAAATTGCAGCGCACACCACACTCAATTCACTCACACTTTTTAAGATTGAGCATTAATGTTCACACCTGACGATTTATCTTCCGTCTCGCTACAAGAGTTAATTGCCACCAACAATTGGCAATCGCAATATCGTCTTATTACGCAATGGGGAAAACTTATTCAGCACAAGCCTGAGCTGCGCAATGCTGACAATTTAGTAAAAGGCTGCGAGGTTTCGGCATGGTTGGCACACAAGGAAGAGGAGGGTGGCTTGCATTACTTTGCATTTGATAGCGATAGCCGCGTGATTAATGGCTTAGCGGTTTTATTGCTGGCGCAGGTTCAAGGTAAAACGACTCTTGAAGTTAGTGAGCTGGATTTTGAGCGACTTTTATTAAGCGTGGGTTTGGAAAAACATTTAACGCCGTCGCGCAATAATGGCTTAAGGGCGATTATTGCGCGGGTCAATAGCTGTGCGAGCAAGGGCAGTTAAAAAAAAGGCAACCCTTCAGGTTGCCTTTTTGTTGTGCGCAGGTGAAGCCAAATGCTTATTTTGCGCCAGCTGCTTCCAATGCAATCACGTACTCCTCGCCGTTGCGGTGAGATCTAACAGTTTGCAAAAAGGTTTTGCCGTCTACGCCAGCAGCATTGATATCTTTACCTGCGGCAACAAATAATTTTACGAAGGTGCCGAAGTTTTCACCGCGCATACCGCGGTATGCTTTTTCCAACAAATGGAAATCAGCATTCACACCAGCTGGTGCAGGGTAGTCTAAAAAAGTAGCGATGCGTGCTTCATCGAAAATTTCACCAAGTACTTTTTCTTTGTCTTTACGTAAGCTCATTTTTAATTCTCTTTAAGTAACCTTTTAAAATCCCCCTCGATCCCCCTTTTTCAAAGGGGGAAGTTGACTCCCTGTTTGATAACAGAGGGGGCTCCTCCCTTTGAAAAAGGGAGGTTGGGAGGGATTTAGCCGTTTAACTTTTTAACTAACAATTCATTCAACGCCTGCGGGTTCGCTTGGCCTTTGGATGCTTTCATTGCTTGACCAACAAAGAAGCCAAGCATTTTTGCGCGCTTATCTTCTGCTGCGGCTCGGTAGCCTTCTACTTGCGCGGTGTTTGCCGCAAGAATATCGTCGATAATTTTTTCCAACGCGCCAGTATCCGAAACTTGTTTTAACCCTTTGGTTTCGATAATGGTATCTGCATCGCCTTCGCCGTTGGTGATAGCTTCAAATACTTGCTTGGCGATTTTACTCGACAGTGTGCCGTCTTTAATGCGCACAACCAAACCTGAAAGTAATTCGGGGGTAACTGGTGATTGATCGATACGTTGTTCGGTGCGATTTAAGTAAGCACCTAAATCCGCCATGATCCAATTAGCCGTTAGTTTTGCTTCGCCCGATATTTTTGTCGCTGCTTCAAAGTAAGCGGCAGCGAATTTATCCATAGTGATTTGGCCTGCGTCGTAATCGCTTAAACCATATTGCTCAACAAAGCGCGCGCGTTTTGCTTCGGGTAGTTCTGGCATTTGTTTGCGAACGGATTCAATGTATTCATCGTCGATAATCACCGGCAATAAATCTGGGCAGGGGAAGTAGCGGTAATCGTTGCTGTCTTCTTTACTGCGCATTGAGCGTGCTTTTTTGGTGTCGCCGTTGTAGAGGCGAGTTTCTTGGCGAATAGTTCCACCATCTTCAAGCACATCAATTTGGCGTTCAACTTCGAGCGCGATGGCCTCTTCCATAAACTTAAAGGAGTTTAAGTTTTTGGTTTCGGTGCGTGTGCCGAGTGCTTGTTGACCTTTCGGCCGAATGGAGATATTCACGTCAAAACGCATTGAGCCTTGGCTCATTTCACCATCGCAAATTTCAAGTGAAGTTACGATGGAATGCAATTTTTTCGCGAAGGCAACAGCTTCTTCAGCGTTGCGCATATCTGGCTCAGTAACTACTTCAATCAGCGGAGTACCTGCGCGGTTTAAATCGATTCCACTCATGCCCGCGAAATCTTCATGCAAAGATTTACCTGCATCTTCTTCTAAATGCGCGTGGTGAATGCGAACACGTTTAGTGCGACCGCCTTCTAATTCCAAATCTACAAAACCTGGGCCAACAATTGGCTCTGCAAGCTGTGTGGTTTGATAGCCTTTTGGAAGATCAGGATAAAAATAATTTTTACGTTCAAACACTGAGCGCTTGCCGATTTCTGCATTTACGGCCAAACCAAACATGGTGGCGTAGCGAAATGCTTGTTCATTGGCGACAGGTAAGGTGCCGGGCAATGCTAAATCAACTGCGCATGCTTGCGTGTTTGGCTCAGCGCCGAAGGCTGTGCTGGCACCAGAGAAGATTTTGGTTTTGGTGGCGAGTTGTACGTGAACTTCCAAGCCAATGACGGTTTCCCATTGCATATCTTTTTCTCCTCTTATTCAATGCCAGGTGCGGTTTGTTGGTGGAAGTTGGTAACTTGTTGGAATTGATGCGCAGCATTTAATAATTGCGCTTCGGCAAAAAAGTTGCCGATCAATTGCAATCCAACAGGTTTGTTTTCCACAAAACCACAGGGGATTGATAAGCCGGGCAAGCCAGCCAAATTGGTGGCGATGGTGTAAATATCTTCCAAATACATAGCGACAGGATCTTTTGATTTTGAGCCGAATTGGAATGCGGGTGATGGCGAAGTCGGGCCGAGAATCACATCCACACTTTCGAATGCATCGACGAAATCTTGTTTAATCAAGCGGCGAACTTTTTGTGCTTTGCTGTAGTAAGCGTCGTAGTAACCAGCAGACAATGCATAAGCACCAACGAGAATACGGCGTTTAACTTCATCGCCAAAACCTTCGCTGCGTGAACGCATGTAAAGATCGTTTAAATCTTTTGGGTTTTCGCAGCGATGGCCGTAACGCACACCGTCCATACGCGACAAGTTTGCAGAGCATTCCGCTGGTGCAATTACGTAATAGGCGGGAACCGATAAATTGGTGTGCGGCAAGCTGATACTGTGAACAGTTGCGCCCAATCCTTCGTAAACTTTTATTGCGGCTTCAACGTGTGCCGCAGTTTCCGGATTTAAACCTTCGCCGAAATATTCTTTAGGTACGCCGATGCGTAAGCCTTTAAGTGAATCATTTAAAGTGGCGGTGTAGTCGGGCACATCGCGTTCAACACTGGTGGAGTCTTTGGTGTCGTAGCTCGCCATATCGTTCAGCAAAATCGCGGCGTCTTCGGCGGTGCGTGACAAAATACCGGCTTGATCCAAGCTTGAAGCGAACGCAATCATGCCCCAGCGCGATACGCGACCGTAAGTGGGTTTGATGCCGGTTAAACCGCAATGTGCTGCCGGTTGGCGAATAGAGCCGCCAGTGTCTGATGCAGTTGCTGCCGGTGCTAAATGCGCAGCGACTGCCGCAGCAGAACCGCCTGATGATCCGCCAGGAACACAGTCGGTTGCCCAAGGGTTTTTTACTGGTCCGTAATAACTTGTTTCGTTAGAAGAACCCATAGCGAATTCGTCCATGTTGGTTTTGCCCAACATGACTACGCCAGAATCTAAATAATTTTCTACGATAGTTGCGTTGTAAGGCGCGATAAAATTATCGAGCATTTTGGATGCGCATGAGGTGCGAACACCCATGGTACAAAAAATATCTTTGTGCGCGATTGGGATACCGCAGAGGGCAGGTGCATTGCCCGCGGCCAAACGCTTATCCGCAACGGCGGCTTGTGAGAGTGCGAGCGCGGTCGTTGTGGTGATATAGGAGTTGTAAACTTTATCTAGGCGCGCAATGCGGTCGAGATAATGTTGGGTGATTTCGACGCTAGAAAAGTCTTTGTTGCGTAGACCTTTTACAAGCTCGGCAATGGTTAACTGATGCATTCAAAAATTCCTGAAAATTCTTAATTTTTTTGATTTACGTACCCCCTTTGAAAAAAGGGGGTAGGGGGATTTAAACGGATTAAAAATCCCTCCCAGCCTCCCTTTTTCAAAGGGAGGAGCCAGTTAGCATTTACTCAATAACCTGTGGCACCAAATACAAACCATCTTGTACAGCTGGCGCAATCGACTGGAACAGCTCGCGCTGGTTTGGCTCGGTCACTACATCGGCACGTAAACGCTGTACAGCATCTAAAGGGTGTGCCATCGGCAATACGCCATCAGTATTTACGGCTTGCAATTGATCAACCAAGGCCAGCACAGTAGAAATGCGGTTTGCCACTTCGTCGGCGGCATCATCGGAGATGGCGATGCGCGCTAGAACGGCGAGTTTTGCGATATCAGAACGGTCTACAGCCATAACTGGCACTCCAAATAAACAAAATCTGTAACGGCGCTAGCGAGCTTTAAGGGCTGGGTTTTGAGTGAAAAACACAACGAAAACAGGGCGCTGTTAAATGGGCGCCCAAGTTACCATATTTGGCGAAAGGTTGAAAAACTAGTTTGCGGGAAAATGCAGCGAGAATGCGGTTTTAGGGAGGTTTTCGAGGAAGAGTCAAAGTTCAAACGCGATTGAACCTTGACTGCTCGAGTGAAGACTGAGCGTAATTTCGGAGTTAGCGGAATTACTGATTACGCATTTCCATCATTTCATGTTCTACGTATTTAAGGCGCTCTTCCATAATAGCGGTGCGTTGATACTGCCCCTTGGAAAGCTTGAGCGCGTTGCGCAGGTGAATTTGCGCCTTATCGTAAATGCCGTTGGCAATAAAATACTCGGCGCGCGCCTCGTGTACACCCAGAATATCCCCGTTCAAGCCATTTACTTCAGCCAAGAGATACCACAAATAGTCGTCGTTTTTACGCTTGCGTGAGTAGCGCTCCAGCAATTCAGCGCTTTGCTTATAAAGGCCGGCTTTCATACTCGCTTCGGCATAGCGAATATTGAGTGGGTAGTTTTCTGGGTTGAGCTTGAGCTGGGTTTCTAATATTTCCAGCGCAGGTTTGAAGCGCTCGGCAGCTATATCAATATCCGCGCTCATTATTAGATAGGTGATGCGATTTGGGTCTTTATCTAATAAGGGCTTCAGGG
This sequence comes from Cellvibrio sp., assembly GCA_035389145.1. GTDB lineage: Bacteria > Pseudomonadota > Gammaproteobacteria > Pseudomonadales > Cellvibrionaceae > Cellvibrio. The sequence continues at coordinate 5,736 of DAOORH010000039.1, read as the reverse complement.
TAGTACGCGCTGCTTCAAATTGCCCTGCAGATGAATAGGCTAGGGCTAAGCCGTAACGACTGGCATCGGGCGATAGGTTGTCGCCATCGAGTTCATTTTTAAAACGTTTGATCGCTGTGTTCGGCGTATCTTCTAACTCGAAGCGAATACGCGAACGCATTAATTGGAATTCTATATTGTCTGGAAAAGCCTCTTTGGGGTGCGACATGGCGCGGTTGCGCGCATCGGCAACGCGGCGCTCTGTGACGGGGTGCGTCAATAAATACTCCGGTGGGCGGCGAGTGGAACGCCTCGAATGCAGCATTTCTTCAAACATATCGGAGGCAGCATAAGGATCTAACTTGGCTTGCAACATGGTCTGCATGCCTATGCGATCCGCCTCTTGCTCATTCTCTCGGCTAAAGCGCAAGCTGGCGGCCTGAGTCGCGGCTTGTGTTGCCATTATCGCCGCAAAGCCGCCATCACCTTCGCTGTTGGCGGCAAGTACCAGGCCCGCGAGCATGCCGGCAATCATCGGCATCATCATATTTTTTTGCTGTTCCAGGCGGCGCGCGTAATGACGTTGGCTTAGGTGACCCATTTCGTGGGCGATGATTGCCGCCAGTTGGTTTTCCGTCTTGGCGTAGTTAAATATACCGGTGTGCATACCTATGATGCCGCCGGGAATAGCGAAGGCATTTAAGCTGTCATTTTTTACCACGACCAGATCTATACGTTTCTCCTCTAGCTGACTGTAGGGGAGGAGGCGATTGATGAGTTGCTCAAAGTAGTCAATGACCAGTGGGTCCGAGGACGTTGGTACTTGGCTACGATAGTATTTAAGGGCGCGCTGCCCAAGTGCTTTTTCTTGTACGGGGGAAATCATAGCTGAGCTGGTATCGCCCAAAACGGGAAGCTCAATCTCATCAGACGCGAAAGAGGCGGCAGCTGTGCAAGCCATCAGGCTGCAGCTAATAACAAGCTGTCGAATAAATCGGTTCAAAGTGTAAAACTCCTGCTGAAGTAGGTGTGGGCTGGCTGAATTGGCGCGATAATCCACTGAGCTTTGTTGGGCATTGGCGGCGCACTCTAGCCTTTTTAATAGCCGAAGGCTACGAGGCTAAGAGTGCTTTGAGCGTAAAAATTCGCTTTAGTTCGTCAACAAAACTGTAATTAATTCCCATTCTGCGTTACTTTAGTGCCCACTTTGTCGCCTGATGTAGGTTAATGTGTGAAAAATCAGCTTCTTGACTGTGACATTCCGCCCACTTTGGTAGCAGTCAGCTCATCCGACGCCCTGATTTGTGAAGTTGTTGCAGAGGTTGATGCTCGCCATTTAGCTTGTCCCCTTCCGCTGCTTAAGGCCAAACAAGGTTTGCGTAACCTGAATCATGGCGAATTATTGCGAGTGCTTGCGACTGATTCTGGATCACTAAAAGATTTCGTATCTTTTGCCCATTTAACGGGGCAAGTGATAGAGCGCTTTTACGGGCAGGATAGTTACTATTGTTTTGTGATTCGTAAGCAGTGATTGCACCTTGTTTGCGTTTAAACCTAGGTTTAATCGAGATCACTTTATGTTGAACGTGTGTCGTGTTTGGATGCTTGAATGCTGATGTCATTGCTAGGCTTTCGCCGGTCCCAGCAGGTTTTTATTTTGCTTGCGCTCTTTTTCGCCGCTTTGGTGCAGGCGCAGCACCTTACTGTGCCTCCGGTTACCGCGCTCTCAAAAGTATCGCTGATCAATAAAAGCGAAAATGACAATCGCGACTATCGCTATTTAACACTCAGTAATAATTTACGAGTGCTATTAATTTCTGATCCCGCTGCGGAAAAATCGGCTGCGGCATTGAATGTTCATGTCGGCAGCCATCAAAACCCGAAAGAGCGCCCTGGGCTTGCGCATTTTTTAGAGCATATGTTGTTTTTAGGCACTGAAAAATACCCCACGGCAGGTGAATATCAAGATTTTACTAGCCAGCATGGCGGCAGTAATAACGCCTATACCGCAGAAGAGAACACTAATTACTTCTTTGATATCGAACATGCATCGTTAGAACCAGCCTTGGATAGGTTTGCGCAATTTTTTATCGCCCCTTTATTTGATGCGAACTATGTTGATCACGAAAAAAATGCGGTCAATGCTGAGTATCTAGCCAAAATTAACGATGATGCTCGGCGCGAATGGGATGTGTATCGCGGTTTATTTAACCCAGATCATCCTGCGGCCAATTTTTCAGTGGGTAATCTAGAAACTTTGTCTGACCGTGAAGGAAACACTATTCGCGATGATTTGGCGGGCTTCTATCAGCACTATTATTCCGCTAATTTGATGACGCTGGTTATCCTTGGAAATCGAAAGCTCGACGATTTACAAAAAATGGTAGAGCCGCGCTTTGTACAAATCCCCAATAAAAACAGAATCATCTCAAAAGATTACCCTAGTTTATTTCTCCCGAAGGTACTGCCGGCCAGTATCCAAGTAAAACCGCTTAAAGAATTGCGTCAACTTACCTTAGCGTTTCCTGTTCCCAATTACACGGCTCAATATAAAACCAAACCCTTGGATTATTTAGGTCATTTATTGGGTAACGAGTCATCTGGCAGTCTATTGGCTTTATTAAAAAGTTTGGGGTGGGCTGAATCTTTAGCCGCAGGGGAGTTGTATCAAAGCCGCCACGAAAGTCTGTTCGCGGTAACTATTACTTTGACTAAAGAAGGTGCTAAAGCCAAAGATCAAATTGTATCTGCGGTATTTGATTATTTAGGTACGGTTGCTTTGCGCGGTATATCCGAATGGCGATTTAAAGAAATGCAACAAATCGCTGGGTTGAATTATCGTTTCCGCGATAAGCAAGCCGCTATCGATACGGTTATGGAGTTGTCGCAAGCTATGCATGATTATCCTGCGCAGGATGTTCTCTGGGGCGATTATGCGTATACCGATTTTAATGAAGCCTTATTAAGGCAGGCGCTGGGGTATTTGCGAAAAGATAATCTTTTTGTTTCATTAGTTTCGCCCGACGTCGCCACCCAGAGCAGCTCCTTGTTTTACAAAACCGATTTTTCGGTAACGCCGGGTATCCCTGAAATTCTTGATTTAAAACTCGCCTATCATCAAAAGCTTTGGCTGCCTGAGCGAAATATTTTTGTGCCAAAAAACTTTTTGTTAAAAACGTCTTCTATGTTGTCGGTACAAGAGGCCAAAGGTACGCCTGCGCTTTTGGTGAATAATGATCAACTGAAGCTTTGGTTTATGCAGGATCAAAAATTCCGCGCACCTAAAGCTGAATTAAATTTTCGCTTTAAGTTGCCGGTATTGAATAGTTCGCTTGAAAATGCGGCGCGCGCGCAACTTTTTGTCGCCCTGATTACCGATCAGCTCAATGAATACGCATATCCTGCCAGCCTTGCTGGTTTGACTTTTAGTATTAAAGCCAACGCCCGTGGCTTTGATTTGAATGTGGCGGGTTATACAGACAAGCAAAATCTTCTGGTTAATAAAATTCTTTCCGCGATAGCCGAGGCTGATTTCGCAGAACCCCGCTTTGGTAAACTGAAGGATGATTTGATTCGCGAATGGCGCAATGAAGACAAAAACTTGCCTTATTCCGTACTCGCCAAAAAAGTGACTCGCTTACAGTATCTACCGTTCTGGGGCGTTAAAGAATATATAGATGTGCTACAGAAAACGTCCTTCGAGCAATTTAATCAGTTTTCAAGTGAAATGCTGCGCGGGGCGAAAATTGAAGCCCTGTTTTACGGTAATCTTTATTCACAGGATGCCATCAAGCTATCTGCCATAATTGAACATCAGCTGCTAAAAAAGCACACTAAGCGGTTGCCCCAGTTGGCTAAGGTGCTGCGTTCAGAGAATAAAGATAATAAAGCTTGGCTTTATATTTATCCATTAGAGCACAGAGATCGAGCGGTTGAACTCTATGTGCAGGCGCTGGGGTCTTACATTGAAGATGCGGCGCATATGAAGTTGCTCACCAAAGTGTTAGAGCCGCAATTTTTTAATTTGCTGCGCACTGAAAAACAATTGGGTTATGTTGTATCAGTATTTCCTATGCCCATTCGCAATATTGAGGCGAGTCTATTTGTGGTTCAATCGCCCAATGCTAGTGCAACAATGTTAGTCGATGAAATCAATAGTTTTTTATTGAATGCAAATTTGATTGAAAGTTTTGCAGAAAATAAAGCGGCTCTCTTGACGCAATTACGAGAACCTTCTTTATCATTGTCCGAGCAGTCAGATAAATTTTGGCAAAGTATTGTATTGAATGATGTTGAGTTTACTCGCCAGCAAGAATTGATTAATGCTGTTAGTAGAATCACACCGGAATCTTTGCGTAAATACTATGACGCTGCTTTTCTGCAAAGGAATCGCCGGCTGTGGTTGACTACAGAAAAGTTAGATAACGCACAGGACTTTGAAACCATTCAAAATGTCGCGGAATACCAACAAAAGCAACAAGGTTATCTGCAACCTTAGTGCTAAATTTTGGTGCGTTTTTGCTGGTTTTTTTTGCTTTTATTGCTTGGTGAATTCAAAAAAATTAGGTAATAATGCGAACCCTGATTTAAGTGACAGTATTTCGAGTTTAGTGTGCGCTATTGCAATTATTTCTCTTATTTCTGCCCCTTTGTTGTGCTCCGAGTCTTGCTACCCATAAGACGAAGGGCTGGTAAAAAAACGCTGTTTATGTAAAAATTCGGCGTTTTTTTGCTACAAGCACACGGAATTTTCTGCCGCTGCGCTAGCTAAATCAATGATTTACAGCTAGTTCGAGGTTTAGATACTACAATTCCAAATTCCTTATAGATACTCTCTATAGACACTACCGCTAAGTAAATATGCGCCACAAGCGCATGGTTGAGGAGATTTGAATGCTAAATGATATCGATGCCATCGAAACCAAAGAGTGGTTGGATGCCTTAAAGTCAGTTGTACGCCATGCTGGTAAAGATCGTGCAGCCGAATTGTTAAAGACTCTGTCTGAATCTGCGGTTAACCAAGGCATTGAACAGCCTTCATCTATTCGTACTCCCTATCGCAATACTATTCCTGTGGATAAAGAGGTCGACTACCCAGGCGACTTGAAAATGGAGCGCAAAATTCGCTCAATTATCCGCTGGAACGCCATGGCCATGGTTATGAAAGCCAACGACAACGATGACGGTCTTGGCGGTCACATAGCATCATTTGCATCATCCGCTACCTTATATGACGTAGCCTTCAACAACTTCTTTCGCGGTAACGATGGCGATATTCCAGGTGATTTGGTGTACTTCCAAGGTCATATTTCTCCCGGTATCTACGCTCGTTCGTATGTAGAGGGGCGTTTGAATGAGGCGCATTTAGACAGCTTCCGTCGCGAAGTAAATGGCGGCGGTCTGTCATCTTATCCGCACCCATGGTTAATGCCTGACTACTGGCAGTTCCCAACCGTATCTATGGGCTTGGGCCCCATCAAAGCTATCTATCAAGCGCGTTTTAACCGCTATATGGAAGCGCGCAGCCTCACACCAGTCAGCGACCGTAAAGTCTGGGCATTCCTCGGCGATGGTGAGTGCGACGAGCCAGAAAGCTTAGGTGCCATTTCTCTTGCAGCGCGTGAGAAGCTTGACAACTTGATATTCGTGATTAACTGTAACTTACAACGTTTGGATGGCCCAGTTCGCGGCAATAGCAAAATCGTGCAAGAACTTGAGGGTGTATTCCGTGGCGCTGGCTGGAACGCGATCAAGTTG
>DAOORH010000038.1:0-14042 GCA_035389145.1 Cellvibrio sp. | reverse complement strand
GCGCGGCAGGGCAAGCCAGGCAGTGGAGATGACTCTGCAACTTGCGGTGGATTAATTCGTAAAGCGTGGATGACGGGGCGAGTACAATAAACTAAGCATTGATAAGGCCATTCATGACGAGTGAGTGGCCTTTTGTGTTGATAAGACACTCCCTTTCCCGAAGGAAAGGTTGACGCTAGCCAGCCTTGCATACAGACTTATCGCGACAAAAATCATGTTTTAAAGCGACATAATCTGTAAGGTTTGATAATGCTCTTAAAAGTCGGCCAGCTGGCCAAACAGGTTTCTTTAAGTGTTCGCACGCTACATCACTACGATGAAATTGGTTTGCTCTCTCCCTCTGTTCGCACTCCCGCTGGGCACCGCGTGTATAACAGCAAGGATATTGCGCTTTTACATCGTATCCAAGCACTCAAACAGCTCGGTTTATCTCTGCAAAAAATTGCTGAGATTATTCAAAAAAATTCACAGACTTTGCCTGACATTATTGCGCAGCAAATTTCCGCTATTGATCGGGAAATGGCGCAGGCCGAGCAATTAAAAAATAAATTAGTGAGACTGCAGGCTGGTTTGCAGGCAGGTCATGAGCCCGACATGGCGAGCTGGCTTGATACTTTGGCCTTGATGAATGTCTATGAAAGATATTTAACCCCAGATGAAATTGAGGAATTAAATAGCCATGCACTTGCCGTCAAGTATGAAATTGACCATGACTGGCCGGAGATGGTTAAAAAATTGCAAGCCATGATGGATCAGAAAACGCCACCTGATCATAGTGAGGCGAAAGCATTTGTTATCCTTTGGACAGAAATGTTGGAGCGTTTAGTCGGCCATAATCCGCATCTTTTATTAAAAGTGAATGCGATGTCGCAAGAAATGGAAATGCAGTTACAGCGTGGTATCAGTCCTGCGATGGCCAAATATCTCGGAGATGCCATGGGGGCAATACATCGCGACATTTTCGCAAAATATCTTTCACAAGAACAAATGCAGTTGATGGATAAGCATCGCCAAAAAAATCAAGAAGAATGGCCGCCTTTGATTGCTGCTGTTCGTGAAAAAATGCAAACAGGGATTAGCCCCGAAAGTGAAGCGATTAGGCCACTTGCCATTCAATGGAAAACGCTATTCGAAGCCTCGACTGACGGTGATCCTGAGATTATAGAGAAGCTGCGCATTGCCTATGAACGTGAACCTCTACTTATTCAAGGCACGGGGCTTGATCAATCGCTATTCTCGTATATTCGTCAGGCTATGGATTGTTTATAAGCTCTGCCATTTTAAAATTGTTTTGCTGCGTTTCAAAAACTTCTTGAGCCTCACGTAACGTGAGGTCTTAAGGTGATCACACTCTTTGAGTTATTCACTTTAACTGCGCAGGAAGTCTCTATGTACGAAATCATATCGAGCATTATTCAACATCAGTTTCATACGGGTGACTGCATCAATGGTGCAAAACCCAGTAGTCATGCGGTTGCAGTCTGGCGGGCGCAACATCAATTGCTTGAGCGCCCCGCAATTTTTAATGATCCCATTGCACTTGCCATATTGGGTGGTGCAAAAACAGATGTTGTTAAAAAGTTGGAATCTTTTAAAGAGCCGCTCAGCACCGCTATGCGCGTTGCCATCGCGGTGCGCAGCCGCTACGCAGAAGATGAGCGCAAACTCGCACTTCAGGAGGGAGCATTTCAGTACGTTATTTTAGGGGCAGGTTTAGACACCTACGCCTATCGCAGCAAAAACCAACACGAGCGAGTATTTGAAGTGGATTTGCTCAGCACTCAGGCAATGAAAATTGCTCGCATTCAGCAAGAAAACATTCACTCCAGCTGCGCTCTAACCTATATTGCCTGCGATTTTGAAACGGGTGCCTTAGAGAAAAATTTGCTCGCGGCAGGTTTTGATAAAAACCAGAAAACCTTTTTCTCATGGTTGGGTGTAGTGCCTTATTTGGATGCGGAAGCTATCGAACAAACGCTGACGTTTATAAGATCCTGTGCCCGTGGTTCCGCCTTGGTGTTTGACTATATGGTTGACCCCAGCAATCTCAGTGAACTAGAAAAAATGACCGTCACCATTTTGTCAGCACAACTCGCTTCAGGTGGTGAACCGCTAAAGAGTTTTTTTGATCCGCAAGTGTTTGCTGAAACCTTGAGCCGCGTAGGATTTTCACACGTCGCTGATATAAGCCCGGATTATCTAAATGAACGGTATCTTGCGTTGCGGGACGATGGTTTGCGTGTAGGTAATGTGACACGCATGTTTAATTTGGTTGTGTAGTTTATTCGACAAATCGCCTCGGCCGACCCGCTCTCAGGGGGAGCCTTAATTTATTCAATATAGAATCTTAACGATGAAACCGAAAATGATAATTCCTATGTTGGTTTGCCGCGATACAGAAGCAGAGCTGAATTTTTGCATTCAAGCTTTCGGCGCAGTTGAGCTGTCTCGCCGCACCGCTGAAAATGGTAGCGTGATACACGCAACGCTTATGATTCATCAATCCTTGCTCATGGTTCACAATGAGTCCCCACACTTATTAAGTCGTGCGCCTTCCGGGGATGGTGGTTCTCCCGTTGTCACTTATCTTTACGATGAAAATGTGGATGACATAATAAGTCGCGCAGTAAAGCTGGGCGCAAAGGTGCTCATGCCCGCAGAAGATCAATGTTGGGGTGACAGGGTGGGGCGCATCATGGATCCTGCTGGGCACGTTTGGAATATTGCGGCTAGGATTGGTTAGGTGTATGTGTAACGGTTATTAAATATGCGTTGTTAAATCGCTAGTTGCGAATAGATATCTCTAGCCAAAATTGCTAAGGTTGTCGTTATAGTAATTTTGCTACCTAGCAATGTGATTAGGTATTAACGGAGATAATAATGAGATCACGCATACTTCCTTTCATTCTTTCTGCAAACTGTTTTGTTTTTGCATCACTCGTTCAAGCACAAACGGCGACTAATCAGCAGCTCTACATCACAGTCTACAATAACAATCTTGCATTGGTGGAAGACAAGCGTACGCTTGATCTTCCCCAAGGGCATTCCAAAATTGAATTTAAAGGTGTCTCTGCCAACATTCGGCCTGAAACGGTTTCGTTAAATGCGCAGGGCGTACATATTCTTGAGCAGAATTTCGATTTCGATTTACTGACGCCTGATAAATTAATGGAAAAATCTGTCGGTCAGCAGGTTCAATTGCTTCGCACCAACCCTGGCAACGGCCAGCAAACTACCGAGAACGCTTTAGTGCTTTCGGTTAATGAAGGCGTGGTGCTAAATGTAAATGGTCGCATCGAGGTGTTGCGCGCTGATGCAATTCCTACCCGTGTTATCTTCAATAAAATTCCTGATAATTTGCGTGCATCACCGCAATTGTCTATCAGTGTGGATGCTGATAAAGCGGGTGCTCGCACGGGTACACTGAGTTATCTAACCACGGGTATTTCGTGGAAAGCAGATTATGTCGCCTTATTTGATGAGAAATCCCAAAAGTTAGACCTACAGGGTTGGGTTACGCTTACTAATAATTCCGGTACCACGTTTACTAATGCAAATGCACAATTGATCGCAGGTGAGATTAATCTCAGTAACAATTGGGGAGATTATGAGTCGCGCGAAAAACGCCGTTTGCAAACTCGCCGCCAACCAAATTCAGACATTTCGCAAAAAATGGCGTTGGCGGATTATTACGCCTACCCGTTGTTAGAGCGCACTACCATTGCAAATAAGCAAACCAAGCAAGTTGGCTTTTTGGAAACAAAATCTGTTGCCGCGAAAAAAGTCTACTCCTACAAAGCGGGCGGTTATCAAACTACGCAACGCAGAGAACATGCAGACGTATTGGTGCGGTTTAGCAACACTGAAAAAGGAGGTTTAGGTACCCAATTACCCGCAGGTATTGTTCGCGTTTATGTACGTGATAATCAGGCCAAGCCAACCTTTATTGGCGAAAGCGCGATTGAGCATAATCCACTAGGCAGTAATATTTCTGTGCGCACCGGTGAAGCGTTTGATGTAACTGTGGAGCCTGCGACCATGCAGGAAGATGGCGTCGGTAAATCTTCAAAACGCTACACCATGACGTATACTTTTGATAATGCACGTAAGGATGATATTACGGTTGAGTTTGAGCAGACCAGCTACCGCTCAATTCGAAAAGTGGTTTCAGAAACTATTAAAAGTGAAAAATCTGATGCCTATACCTTGCGTTGGAATGTTCCTGTTCCCGCGAATGATTCCGCCGAATTGAAATTTGTAGTTGACGTGGATTAATTGCTCATGCTCAAACAATACGTGCGTATTCTGGGAGTTGTAATTTTTTTTGCCTTTCAGTGTGCATGGTCTGCGGTTGATGTTATTTCTGCTGCACCAGATTCTGTAGATTTAACAATTTTCCGTAGTAATGATTCGGATGATTCTGAATTAGTGCCACTGGAAGACAACAGTGCCGCTAATGAAGGCCTGTTAATGGTCAACGAAACGCGCACTCTGGATTTGCCTGCGGGTGAATCGCGAATTTTATTGCGCGGTGTCGCAGATGCCATTATTCCCCAAACGGCTAAGTTGCAAGGTGTAGATGGAGCCACGCTGGAAAGTAATTTTGATTACATGCTCCTCACGCCGTTTGAATTGCTGAAAGAGTCAGTCGGGCAACAAGTTACTATTGCAAGAACTAATCCCACCGATGGTAATGTCATTGAACGGACGGCCATCATTAAATCTAGCGAGCGGGGAGTGGTGTTGGACGTTGATGGAAAGTTAGAAGCATTTCTCTGCGACGCAAAAGGACAAAAGATAATTTTCAATTCGGTGCCCCTTGTATTAATAAAAGAGCCAAGTCTTTCAGTTACAGTTCGAACTGAAAAGCCGCTAAAGATAAAAGCAATCCTAAGTTATCTTGCCGTGGGCGCGCAATGGCAGGCGGATTATGTCGCTACTATAAATCCTAATGGCAAAACGCTGGATTTATCTGCGTGGATGACATTGCTTAATGCACGCAATACAACGTTCGCCAATGCCCCAGTGCAAGTGGTGGCGGGCAAAGTGGAATATGATTCAAGCGAAACGAAACCTCCTCTATTAACTCCGGTACGCCCTGCGAGTAGTTGTTGGTCTGCAATTCAATTGCCCGATTCTCATAGGTATTTGGGCTACAGTGGCGGCGATGGTGAAGTGGAAGAGATTGTAGTAACGGGGATTCGCGCATCCCTAAGTGAATTGGGTGATTACAAGTTATATCGTATTCCCAATACGACAACTTTTTCTGCGCATCAAAGTAAACAAGTCTTGATGCTTTCGCAAATGGCATTACCTTTTGAGCGATTGGCTCATTACACCCTAAGTTTAGAAAGTTTGATGGAGGAGTATGAAGACTCGGATCAGGTAGAAGACGGCGCGTTCCCTGCAACGACTATTTTACGGTTGATGAATAACAGTAAAAATAATTTGGGTGTGCCTTTACCGCAAGGGAATATATCGGTGATGGCTGAGCATGCGGGTAGAAAAATTTTTGTCGGGCAAAATAGTATTAAAGATCAACCTGTCGGTTTACCTGTAGACATCCAAGTAGGTGATAACCCTGAAGTACTGATTGATCCCCGTATCACCAAGCTGGAAGAAGATCGGCGCGAAGACACTGCAAGCGTTAATATGGATGTGCGGCTGAAAAATTATTCAATGGAGGATGTGGTTGTGGAAATTCAATTACCTATTTCAGAAATGATTCATGCGAAGATTCGGTCGTCAAATCACCGCCATCAAATGAAAGATGGAATAATAACCTGGCGTATCAAATTGGCGCCCAATGCTAGCAGTTATCTGAGATTTGAACTCTTCACTCGCGAGTTGGAGTATTAAATATACGTCAATGGGACTTTTAAAATATACGGCAAGGTAGCTTTTAAATATAATGGCGTCTTGATTTGTATTTTGTAGATGTTTCCCATGGCCGACCAAGACGACGATTTTTTCCTTCAGCAAATGAAAGGTGTTAGGCCTATTAAGGCCGAGGTCAAGGTTGATCTAGTCAAGCAGCATCAAGACAAGGTCAATCTTGAAAAGCGTCGTCTCGCGGCGACAGCAGAGCTAGAGAAAGACAAAAACTTTTTGTCGGGCGAATACATCGAGCCTGTTGATCCGCTCGCTGTTTTAGAATTTAAGCGCGATGGAGTGCAGACTGGGGTCTATCGCAATTTGCGCTTGGGGAAGTACCAAATCGATGCGCGTTTGGATTTGCACCATATGACCGTCGATCAAGCGCGCAATGCGGTTTATCAGTTTATTAATGACTGTATGAAACACGATATTCGCTGTGCACTTATCACTCACGGTAAAGGCGAAGGTCGCAGTTTGCCTGCGCAATTAAAAAGCTGTTTGAACCACTGGCTACCGCAGTTTGATCCTGTGCTCGCTTTTCACTCCGCCCAAAAACACCACGGCTGGGTGGGTGCTACTTATGTTTTGTTAAAGAAGTCAGAGAAAAAGAAGCTCGAAACCTGGGCATTGCACAATAAAAAGTAAGCTGTTCCTGCTCCTAATTGGTGGTGGCTGCCATTTGCTAGGAGGTCCAGTTTTTGCCGTGGATTATCACTCTGTACGTGAATTTATACCTGTTTGTGTTGTGATCAATAACTCAATAATCTAAAAATGATTGCGCAATCTATTGTAACCTACGGTAACGCTGTGTATATTTGCAACACGTTCTTATGTTGCTTTTACAGCGGTGTGAAATATGTACTTACCAAGCTCAACAGCGTTTTTTCAAGGGCAAACTGATGCCGCTAATGGTCTGGCTGCGCCGCGCCAACCTTCATCTCATGCTTCTTACGATGAGAAAATGTACTTTCGCGGGTTTATGCAGCAACAGCGTAAAATGACCAAGATGGCGGAAGCTCAAAGCTACCGTATGGATGTGTTTGCACTTGCTTCTTAGGTTTGCTCTAGCTTCATTTTGGTGGCGCAATCAGTTATTTCCGTTTTGTATTATTGAGTTGTTTTACGGGTGATTGAAGGTGAAATTTGCAGCAGGGCTTGTCAAATTTGCCTTCGATCTGTACTCTTCTTGGCCAGATTACCCGTTTCGGTTGTCTGACTGTCGGTGCAATGCCGACTCGATAGATCCCTTTCTTATATCAAACCCCCTTTTTTAAGTCGAAATAATCCCACACTTAATGTTTCACTTTAAGTTTCATTCCTATTGCCTTGAATTTGTTAGATAAGCTCTACTCTTCCTCTCGCTGTTTTGCGTATTTTCCCAGTCGATCCCTTCTCAATCGCGTTTTTTAGCGTGATTTTCCGCTCTTTTCGGTAATTGCTTGCTTGACTTTGACCTGCCCCGATTTATAGTGTGCATTGTGGAAAAAAGTGGGTTTTAGTGGTGTTTTGTGGAAAATTCCAGCTAATAACGACAGTTAAAACAAAAAGCGACAGCAAAAACAAAAAAAGTGGTGAAACGTGTTCACAGGTAGCAACTCCATCAGCATGGATCCCAAGGGTCGCATGGCAATACCGACTCGCATTCGCGAAGAGTTGGCGGCGTCTTGTGGCGGGCGTCTGGTGGTTACTGCGCACACGCAAGATCGTTGCTTACTGGTGTACCCCGAGCCTGTGTGGTTGGAGTTATTGCCGCAAATCGAAGCACTTCCCAGCTTGAACAAAGTATCCCAGCGCACCAAGCGCATTCTGATTGGTTATGCCACGGCACTGGAAATTGATGCCAGTGGCCGTGTACTCGTCCCCCCAACCCTGCGTGAATACGCGAATATCGATAAAAAGATGATGCTGGTTGGTCAGGGTAAAAAGCTGGAGTTGTGGAGTGAAGAAAGTTGGCTGGCGCTGTTGAACGAGCCTGCTGACGACGAGATTCCCAGCGAAATGCTATCGCTTTCGCTCTAGGAACCGCTCATGACTCAACTTCAGCATGTCACCGTACTTTTACAAGAGGCGGTTGACGCACTAGTCACAAGCCCCAATGGTTTCTACGTGGATGGCACTTTTGGCCGCGGTGGGCACAGTGCTTTGGTATTGCAGCATTTGTCCCCAGAAGGCCATTTGATGGGGATTGATAAGGATATATCGGCAATCGCAGTCGCTAATGAGCGTTTTGCTGGCGATGCTCGGTTTGAGATCGCCCACGGTTCATTTGCCGAGCTTGCTGAGTTAATCGAAGCACGCGGTATGACTGGCAAGGTTGACGGCGTTTTGTTGGACTTGGGGGTGTCTTCGCCCCAGTTAGATGAAGCCGAGCGTGGTTTTAGTTTTCAAAACGATGGTCCTTTGGATATGCGTATGGATCAAACCCGTGGCCAAAGTGCTGCCGATTGGGTCAATAACGCAACCGAAGAAGAAATTGCTCGCGTTATCAAAGAGTTTGGCGAAGAGCGTTTTGCTAGGCGCATGGCGCGCGCGATTGTGACCGAGCGTCAGAAAACGCTATTTACTCGCACCAAGCATCTCGCCGAAGTGATTAAAGAAGCGAATCCGGCGTGGGAGAAAGGTAAGCATCCTGCTACTAGAGCCTTTCAGGCGATTCGAATCCACGTCAATAACGAACTAACAGATTTGGATGCTGTGCTAGAGCAGGCGCTCAAAGTGTTGGCGATAGGCGGCCGCCTTGTAGTTATCAGCTTTCACTCTTTGGAAGATCGTGTCGTAAAACGTTTTATTCGTCGCCAAGAGTTGGGGGATCCCGTACCACGTGGTTTGCCGATACGCGATGAGCAGCTGAATAAACGGATGCTCTCTTGCGGTAAAGCTATTAAAGCGAGCGATGGCGAGGTGGATGCCAACGTGAGATCGCGCAGCGCGATTATGAGAGTCGCGGAGAAAATTTCTTAACACCAACCACGAAGATTTAACCCAAAAAACAACATCTATCAATAACAGGGGCAGCATGAGCCAATTCCAGACAAAAGCACCAAAACGCATAGCGCCTTGGGCGTTATTGCTGGTGGCTTGTCTCTGGATTTCGGTAATCACTTCTGCATTGACCGTAGTTGCTAATACGCAACAAGTTCGTCGCGATGTAAACCAGTTGGAAGCCCTGCGCCGCGAAGCGTCCCATTTGCAAGTTGAGTGGGGTCAATATCTCCTTGAAGAAAGTACCTGGGCTGCGTACAGCCGCATCGAAGGTATCGCCAATAAAGAACTAAACATGATGGCCCCCACAACCGAACATGTGGTGATGGTGCCAGCCGATGATTAGATCTCCAGCACCACAACCTCAGCCGAGCAAATCGCAAAAACCACAATCGCGCAGCCCGCTCAAGGTTGCGCGTTGGCGTTTTTATTGTGTGATGGGCGTAATGGCAATTTTGGTGGTGGTGTTAATTGCGCACGTAGCCAGCCTTCAGGTTCTTCCTAATACCGATAAAGGTTTTGAGTTTCTACAAGATCAAGGTGAGTCGCGCACCTTGCGCACTGAAATTATTCCAGCGTATCGCGGCGTAATTACCGATCGCAATGGTTCGCCATTGGCGGTGAGTACGCCTGTTGCAACTTTGTGGGCTAACCCAAAAGTGTTATTGCAATCGCCGCAACGTTTTGCGGAGTTGGCGCAAGTATTAAATATCAATAAAGCGGATTTAGAAGCGCGGTTAAGACGTTACGCCGCTAAAGAATTTATGTATTTAGAGCGCCAAATGGCTCCTGATGCTGCGCAAAAAATTATGGATTTGGATATTCCTGGTGTGAATGTGCGCACCGAATATCATCGTTATTATCCAGCGGCGGATGTGGTCTCGCATTTAGTGGGAATGACCGACGTAGATGATCGCGGCCAAGAGGGAATGGAATTAGCTTACGACGCATGGTTAACCGGTGAAAATGGTTCCAAGCAAGTGTTAAAAGATTTGCGTGGCCGCACCGTAAAAGAACTGCAATTAATTAAAGCGGCTCGCTCTGGCCAAAATTTAACGCTGAGTATTGATTTGCGTTTGCAATATCTCGCGCATCGCGAATTAAAAAAAGCGGTTGAAGAAAGTGGTGGTATCGCAGGTTCTTTAGTGATTTTGGATGTAGATACTGGCGAGGTTTTAGCCATAACCAATTACCCATCCTACAACCCGAATGATCGTTCGCAAGCGAAAGGTGCAGCGATGCGAAATCGCGCCATAACCGATATGTACGAGCCGGGCTCTACGTTTAAACCGCTGGGGATTTTGGCTGCACTTGAAACGGGGAAATTTAAACCTAGCGATGTGATTGATACCAATCCCGGTTATTTTCAAGTTGCGAACAAAACAATTAAAGATCACAACAATGAAGGCGTGATTGATCTGGCCATGATTATTGCTAAATCCAGCAACATCGGCATGACCAAAATTACCTTGCAGCTAGACCCAAATGCGATGGGCAATATGTATTCGCGCCTTGGTGTTGGCCAACAAATTGGTACGGGCTTCCCTGGTGAAGCAACAGGCTTTGTACCAAAACTTAAACCAGCACAATTAATTGAGCGCGCGAACATATCTTACGGTTACGCCTTGCACACAACCGTTTTGCAAGCCGTGCAAGCTTATGCCGTGATTGCAGCAGGCGGCGTTAAAAGACAAATATCTTTGTTGAAAGTGGATGCCGCGCCTGAAGGTGCAAAGGTTGTCGATAAAAAGTATACCGATCAAGTTAAAGCCATGCTGCAAAAAGTAGTTGCTGCTGAAGGAACGGGTAAACGCGCGCGCACTATTTCTTATACGGTGGCAGGTAAAACCGGCACCGCATTTAAGTCTGTTGGTGGCCGTTATACCGGCAAACAAGTTTCATCATTTGCAGGTATGGCACCGGTTGATAATCCACGCATAGTAACCATGGTTGTTATTGATGAGCCGCAAGGTGCGGGCACAACCGCAAACGGCGGTATGGTTGCAGCACCTGCTTTTTCAAAAGTAACTGAAGATGCTTTGCGTATGCTGCAAGTTCCGCCAGATGCAACCACCGAACAAGTTGAAGAAGTAAAAGCTTACGCAGCCCGCAATGCAAAAATTGCTGCCGATAAAATCGCCGAAAAATTAAAAGCGCAGCAAGAAGCTGCACAGCAAGCGGCTATACCAACAACAGACCTGCCAAAAGCAAACACACAAAAAACAGAGGCTCAAAAAACAGGCGCTCAAAAAGCCGAGGTACAGCCACTATGACCTCACAAAAAATGACTCTGCAGCAATTAATGCCGGAAATGAATTTGAGTGATGCAGCTGCTATAGACGCGCAGGGCATCAATTTAGATTCGCGCACTATAAAAACCGGCGAAGTATTCGTTGCTTTGGTGGGCGCAAAAGTAGATGGTCGCCAGTTTATTGCTAAAGCCATTGAGTTGGGTGCTGCTGCAATTTTTGTAGAAGCCGATAAGCAGTGGCAAGGTATAGATTGGATTGGTGTTGTGCCCGTAATAGCGATTGAAAACTTGGCGCAACAAGTGAGTGGTATTGCTGGGCGCTTTTATTCGCACCCAAGTCAATCTTGTCGTTTGATAGGTGTTACCGGTACCAACGGAAAAACTACCTGCACCTTATTAATCGCGCAACTCGCTGCATTACTTGCGAAACAAGAAAAAAATACTGCGGGTGTCGTCGGTACGCTAGGTTTCGGTATTTTGGATGCGAATGCTCTCGCGCCACTTGCGCAACAAATTAGCGCCGTGCATTCCACAGGTTTAACTACCCCAGATCCCATTAGCTTACAAAAAATTCTTGCCGATTTAGTTGCGCAAAAAGCGGCAACTATTGCGATTGAAGTTTCATCGCATAGCTTGGTGTTACGGCGTGTCGCCGCGTTGCAATTCGATACCGCTATTTTTACCAATCTCACCCAAGATCATTTGGATTTTCACGGTGATCTTGCGGGTTACGGTAAAGCTAAAGCACAGCTCTTAAGTCAGCCCAATTTAAAACATGCGATTGTCAACTTTGATGATGCTTGGGCAAAAAACTTACTACAAAAAATTCCGGAAAGTGTATCTGCAATCAGTTTTTCAATAGGTGATAGTAGCGCCGATGTTTATTTAACAGGGCTACAGCTAACCGCTACGGGTGCAACTGCACAATTGCATTCGCCTTGGGGTAATGCCGATTTAATATCGCCTTTTATCGGCAAGTTTAATCTCAGTAATTTACTTGCCGTAGTTGCTGCTATGTGTGTTGGTGGCGCGGAATTAAAAGCTGTATTGAATTTGGTTCCGCAGCTGCAAGCTGCACCGGGCCGTATGCAATCTGTTGTGTTAGATGATAGTCAGCAAGATATGCATGTTGTAGTGGATTACGCCCACACGCCGGATGCCTTAGAAAATACTCTGCGTGCTATTCGCGAACATACACAAGCGCGTGTTTGGTCAGTGTTTGGCTGTGGTGGTGATCGCGATAAAACCAAGCGTCCCCTAATGGGGCGCATTGCAGAAAAATACAGTGATTACGTCATTATCACTAATGACAATCCCCGCAGTGAAGAACCTTCAGCAATTGCTGCCGATATTATTCGCGGCCTGCACAATGCCAATGGCTGCTTAGTAATTGCAGATCGTGCGCAGGCAATTGATTTTGCCGTGCAGCAAGCCAAATCGGGCGATTTGGTATTGATCGCCGGTAAAGGTCATGAGGAATATCAAATTTTTGCAGAACAAACATTGTCATTTAGCGATGTAAAGCAAGCGCGTTTAGCCTTACAGCGCCGTATCGCTAAGCGCGATTTAGATGATTTTAATTTAGGTGATTCGAGTAATCACGGTAATCAACAGGGGAGCTTGTGATGATTGCACCTCTGACATTAATGCAGGTTGCAGAATTTTGTCGGACTTCAATGGGAGCCGAAGTTCTTAATGGCGATGCTCAATTTACGAATGTGAATACAGATACCCGCAGTTTGGTAGCAGGTGAATTATTTGTTGCTTTGCGCGGCGAACGTTTCGACGCGCATGATTTTTTAGCGCAAGCCGCTGAAAAAGGTGTGTGCGGTTTAGTAGTAGAAAAGTTTGATGCCAGCATCGCGTTACCGCAATTAGTGGTAAAAGATACCTTGTTAGCGCTTGGCCAAATTGCGGTCATGAATCGCAACGCATTTACTAAACCCGTTTTAGCCATTACGGGTAGTAGTGGAAAAACCACTGTAAAAACGATGCTGGCGGATATTCTGCGCGAGTGCGGCAATGTGCATGCCACTAAAGGCAATTTAAATAACTACATAGGTGTACCACTAACGCTACTGCAATTAAATGCGGATCATGATTTTGCGGTAATTGAAATGGGCGCCAGCGCAATCGGTGAAATTGCCTATTTGTGTTCGCTCGCACAACCACAAGTCACCATGATCAACAATGTAATGCCCGCACATATTGCAGGTTTTGGTTCTATTGAAGGTGTTGCTCAAGCGAAGGGTGAAATTTACCAAGGTTTAGATGCGAAAAATACTGCTGTTATCAATATTGACGATCAATTCTCTCCACAATGGTTAGCCTCTGTTCATGCAAATATCATTCGTGTATCGCTGAATAATTCGCAAGCAGATTGTTATGCAGAAAATATTCAGTTCGCCTCAGATTCTCTTCAGTTCGATCTTGTATTAAAAGGCAACAAGCAAGCAATAGCTATGAATGTGCTCGGCGAACACAGTGTGCGCAATGCACTTATGGCATCGGCTATGGCTTCTGCCGTGGGCGCGAGTTCAGAGAATATTCAACAGGGACTCGCTAATTTCTCACCTGTGGGTGGGCGTATGAGTCGTCATCTAGGAATTAATAACGCATTAATCATTGACGACAGCTACAACGCCAATCCAGGTTCAGTACGTGCTGCTATTGATGTACTAGCGGTGCGCGAAGGTCAGCGGATTATGGTGCTGGGTGATTTAGGCGAGCTTGGGGAAAATGCTGCCGATTTGCATGCGCAATTAGGTGCTTATGCACAGCAAAAAAATCTAGATCATTTTTTTACCTTGGGTGTGTTAACGAAATATGCGAGTGAAGCTTATGGCCAACAACTTGGTCAACATCATTTTGCCGATCGTGAATTATTAATTGCAGCACTAAAAGATCTAGAAACACCTGACACCACAATTCT
>DAOORH010000037.1:0-14198 GCA_035389145.1 Cellvibrio sp. | reverse complement strand
CCGCAGCTTGGAGAAGACACAAACGGCACCCTGATAAACATCGATGGCACACCAGATAGCAAACAACTTCTAAAAGATTTGGCCACCCGATCTGACCGCGACCCGCGCTCATTTTCCGAAAAAGCAAATGGTTTACTGGCTGGCAATTCAAGCAAAGAAAGCGTCGTCATTATCAGTAATGGAATTGTTGATATGGCAGGGAATCGCGAGATTCTGCCTGACTATGAATTAGAATTGCTTTATCAAAATCAAACCAATCCCGATATAAAACGCGTTGCAGCTCAAGTGCTTTCAACGCGCGGCGATAATCGCCTAATTGAAAAACAAATCGCGGACGCACAAACAAGCCTGAAAAGCGAGGATCCTGCTGAGCGCCAAAAAGCGTTAGTGGAATTAGCAAAGACGCGCTATGCCAGCGCGGCCAATGCAATTGCTCCACTGCTGCAAGACGAGAACAACAATGTAAAACTGGATGCGCTTTTAGCACTCCGAGCAACCGGTAACCAAAGCCACACGCGTTTAGTAGAAGCGCTGGTCAATGATCCAGATCCAGCCGTCAGTTGGTTGGCAAACGATGTTATCAATAATCTACAAAACCTGAGTGAACGGGCACGCACCCAATTGGCAAGTGCCGATATTATCGCCGAGTTACCGGTTATAGCCGCACCCTAAATAATTGAAATCGTTACATTAATAGTCAAACAAAGAGCGTGACTTTTCGCTCTTTGTTAATCGACAACTAAAAATAAAAATCAGAAGAGACAAATAATGAACACTCCCCGCTATACCAACAAACACCTTTTGCTGGCGGCATTGGTTGGCGCCGCAGTAAGTTACGGCGCACTCTGGTTTTCACTGGATGACTCAATGAAGCATGGCAGAGTGCAACCTGAAACAGTTGCCGTCCACGAACAAAAAGGACAACCGCTTACGCCGCCTAATGACGCTGCAACCAAAGCGGTGGATATAGAGCAGATACGCAAGGATTTAAGCACCCGCTTTATCGGTGACCCGCGCACATTTGGAGAGAAGTTGCGTAATTTTGTGGCAGAAAATACCTATCCGCAAACTATTGCCATCGCCTGCAAAGTGGTCGCCGACCTAGCAGAGAATCTAGACACACTGACCAACGATGAGCTAATTTCGCTCTACGATAATCAAACCCACCCAGAATTTAAACGTGTGCTAGCACAAGTTTTATCGCTGCGCGGTAATAACAGCCTGATGGAAAAACTGGTCAACGAAGCTCAACCGGCGCTGAAGAGTACGAATCCCGTCGAGCGAAGCAAGATGCTTATCAAACTGGCAAAAACTCACTATGCCGGTGCGGCTGATGCAATTGCACCACTGGTACAAGATAGCGATGCCACTGTAAAACTGGATGCGCTATTGGCCCTAAGAGCCACCGGCAACGAGAGCCACATTCGCCATATAGAAAACCTGATTAATCACCCCGATCAATCCGTGAGTTGGCTCGCCAAGGATGCGATCGAGCATTTACAAAATCTAAGCAGTAAGGCCCGCACCAAAATCACCAGCGCCGATATTGCCGCTGAGTTGCCGCCTATAAATATGAATTAAATCATCCACTCGACAAAGCGGGAATGACTTGAGCGCCCCTGTAAGCTTCAGCATGAAATCTATCACGCTATCTTTTACTCAACGCGTAGCTAACGTCATGACTGCGAATTCTCAATAAGCAATGTCAGTTGATTCATGTGGGTAAAAACCT
Source organism: Cellvibrio sp. (assembly GCA_035389145.1). Classification (GTDB taxonomy): domain Bacteria; phylum Pseudomonadota; class Gammaproteobacteria; order Pseudomonadales; family Cellvibrionaceae; genus Cellvibrio. The sequence continues at coordinate 12,466 of DAOORH010000037.1, read as the reverse complement.
CCGCACCTAAGTCACGCATTTTTTGTGTTAGCGAATTTGCGAGACCATCGGCTTCAGGAGGACAATAAGCCAATGCGCGCATACCGGCGGCTTTAGCAGCAATTACGCCGGTAAGAGAATCTTCAACCACAATCGCTTGTGCAGCAGGAACACCCATGGCTTTTGCGGCGTGTAAAAATAAATCGGGGGCGGGCTTGCCGCGGGTTACATCTTCAAAGCTAAACACATTACCTTCTACATAGTGCAGCAAATTAGTTTTCACTAAAGTCACTGCCATTTTTTCATGTTTTCCGTTGGAGGCAACACAAAATGGAATATTATTGACCTGCAAGTTTTGCAAAACAGCTTCAACACCTTCAACGGGAAATAAACGATTCTCACAGGCAACTAAGGTTTGCAATTGCACATGCCGCCAAAAAGCGCGGCCGCGTTCATCGCGTTCGGCTTGGCTTAGGTTGTGCCAATTTAATTTCTCGGTAAGCTCATCGGTAATCATGCTAATGCAATCAGCAACAGATTTACCGCGATAAGACTCTAGCGAATAATGCGGGCTAACATAAATACCATGTTGTTCCGCTAAGCTTTCAGAAAAAACTTGAGCCGATAAAATTTCGCTGTCTACTAAAACGCCATCACAATCAAAAATAACTAACATAAAATCACTCTACCACTACCCATAATCATCAATGTGTTTCAGTTTTTTTATCTATCGCGGGATAAGGCGCAGCCAATAAAATTAAAAAACCAACCACTAAAAACACAATTAAAGCGCACATACCTATTCGTGCAGAATCGGTTAACAGTGTAAGGCTAGCAACTGCCATAGGCGCTAAAAATGACGTGGCTCGGCCAGAAAGTGCGTACAAACCAAAAAAGCGCCCCGCTTCTTCTACACTCACGCTGCGCGCCAAATAAGCACGCGAAGAGGCTTGCGCTGGGCCAAATACCAACCCAATCAACAATCCACACGCCACATAATATTGTTCTGCCGGCATCCCAAACAATATTCTATGACCTAACTGATCATAAGGAATATCAGGTGGCAATTCGATAAGACCAAATAGGGTGTAACTAGGCGCAGTCGATACAATGCCAAGAGTCGCAATAATCAAACACACTAAACTGATGCACACAACTTTTTTAGACCCTATACGCGTATCTATCTTTCCTGCAAAGTAACAACCGAAAATAGCAACGACCAATAACAAAATTCCGTATACACCCATCTCAAGCGTTCTCCAGCCAAACATACCTGCAGCAAACACTCCACCTAAAGCCAGCAAGCCGTTAACACCATCTTGATAAATCATACGCGCCACTAAAAACTTTAAAATCGCGCTGCGCTCTTTTAATTCTTTGAGTGTTCCCGCCAATTCACTCAGTCCAGTTTTTACTGCATTCGTTAACGACAAACCGCTTTTTGTATCGGGCGTAAATAAAAACATGGGGATAATAAAAATTAAATACCACACAGCGGCGAGCGGGCCGGTGATGCGCGCGTCTTCGCCAAGTGCTGGGTCTAAACCAAATAATGGCGTTAAGCCGATTAAGGTTATACCGGTGATAGGGCTGCCAGCCAATAGCAATAACACAATAAATAAAGCGACCAAACCTCCAGCATAACCTAAGCCCCAAGCGGTATTAGATATGCGCCCAACATCTGCCTTACTCACTAAACGCGGCATCATGGAATCATTAAACACAACAGAAAACTCAGCGGCAATACTCGCCAAAATTACACACAGCATAGGCAACCAAAGTGCGGAGCCGGGCGCGGCAAACCATAACAAACTGAGCGCAGAAATTTGAACAACGGCAAAACAGCCAATCCATTTTTTGCGAGAGCCGGAGGCATCGGCAATGGAACCTAATACGGGCGATAAGAGCGCAATGACAAATCCAGAAACAGTCACTGTATAACCCCACGCTGCTTGCCCCATTACAGGGTCGTCCACCAAGCGTGACACAAAATAAGGGCCAAAAATAAATGTCAGCACCACCGTAAAAAAAGGTTGTGCCGCCCAATCGTAAAACATCCAACTGACAATACCGCGCTTGGCAACCGGCGGGGTTAACGATGAGTCGCTCAACATACTCTCTGTTCCATCTAAAAATTATTGGCCTAAAAATTATGGGTAAGGCTTTATATATTGATTAAAAATATCGGATAGGTTTTTCAAAATACTGTCTTTCAGCGCTATATCCGTTTCTTCAATTTTTTTACGCAATAGATCTTCCGTGAATTGTGTTGCAAACACATGTGCTAGCGGCGCATAACTTAAATGCCAAGGCTCAGGAGATATACTGCCAACGCCTGCGACGTAAGGGCGAAAAAAATCCTGCGAGCCTTTTAGCTCTTGTGTAAGCCACGAATGAAACTCTGCGCAGCAGCCATCGCCTTGGGTTTCTGCTAGCGTCAACTGCAGTTGATATTCCACCGGCATACGCGAGGCATCATAGACATCTATATCTGTGCCCCAATGATGGCGCGATGCACCCGGCAAAGCCGACCAACGCAATATCGCAAACACTTTTTCATCGTCGCTTAATAAATTTAAATCTACCGGCTGCTCAGATTGATCCAAAACCGGACGCAATCCGTAGACTTTGTTATTCCAGATTGCCAGCTGGCGTTCAAAACTGCGAAAGCCACTGGCAATTCGCATATCAAAACCTGCATCTGCGGCTTTTTGAGTTAATGCTGTTAGCGCTGGGATTAATTGTGGATGAACCTTGGAATTTTTTTCTGACTTAGCAGGCTGCTCTGGCTCAGTAACCTGCGCTGGATAACTCACTAAATTCAGATCATTTACCCCAAGCAGGTCACATTCCTGTAACAAATGTAAATTAGCCTCACTTGTTGCGATGTTTTGGGCGCCAAATTTCATATTTACACCTTTTTTAAGCCATAAGCTGGCGTTTAATTGCACAAATTAATTGCACTCGCCTATTAACAGGTTACTATAAAGGAAGGCTATAAATGGAAATTTATGGGCAGCGGGTACAATAATCATAACCTAAACGTAAGGAGCGGGATTTTCATGACGACCAGCCACAGTGAGTTACTCCAACTGAAAAACCTCGGAATGGCCTCAGTTAACATACTGCATGCTGTAGGCATTAACACTTATGCCGACCTTCGCCGAATTGGTGCCGTAGAGGCTTATGTTCGCATCAAAGCACGCGATATCAATGTTTCCAAGGTTATGCTTTACGCCCTACAAGGTGCACTACTCAATGTGCATTGGAATGATCTGGCCCCCGAAATGAAACTGCAATTGGTTGCAGAAGCTGAGCAAGGCTTCAGCAACGGCCAACAGGCCTTCGCTTAAAGTTGCAAGTCTGCGCCATTGTGCTCAGATTTTCTTGCGTAAACAGCTACACTTAGACAAAATCTGTGTAGTGTTTACCGAGGATGCCATGCATTTACCCACCAAACAATCTGACTCCATTACCGATATAGCCGTTAAATCGCGCAGCTTGACTGAGCTATTTCTGCAAAATCTTTTGCCCTCCGGCAAGCCTATCGAAGTGAACGTTAGCAACGACCTCTTTGAAGGTCAGCCCAATACCCGCCTGCTTCTAATTACCGAAGGCCAAGTTTATTATCGTGTGCGAGGGAAGCTGGTTGCCATTTTGGAGGAAGGCGATTTAGTTGGACTCACCCGCTCACTCAATCTTAACGAAGGATTATTCAGCTGTATTGAGACAGTGCAGCTAGTGCCCTACGAGCGTGACGAACTTATCGCTCACGTAAATTCAGACTTTAAATTGCAAAAAAACTGGACTCACTACCTCGTCTGCAACATGGCGTTTTATCAGCAGGCGCTAGCGCAGGAAATTCGAGCTGAGTTCCAACCCCAAGCAGGGTTTGTGCATTTCCATAAAGGCGAAGTGATCATCACGCAAGGCGATGTTGCCGATAAGGTTTATACCCTATTAGATGGCAGCGCCGATGCAGTGTGCGATGGCGTTAAAGTCGGAGAAGTTCTCCCCAATGAAATTTTTGGCGCGCTTGCCGTGTTTACCCGGCAGACTCGAATAGCCTCCGTCATCGCCACGAGCGATTGCTCCGTCTTATCGGTTCGCAAAGAAGAGTTCGTTGATCTTATCGATCATCAACCGCAAATTTGCTTGGGCTTGATTGAAGAAATGGCCTCCAAAATCAACCAGCTAAACACCCAACTACTTGCCAAACACCACGACGAGTAACCCGTAAAATTCGCTTATCCAAAGACCGCCACCTGTGCGGTCTTTTTTATTCTCCCGCCTCCCACGCATTGAATTTCACCAAATTGAACATATATAGACGGTAGATTGTCGTAAGGCAGTCAACCTAACCAAGGCGTTAATGCCAAAGACGAGTGTTCCTTGAGGAGATTTGTAAAATGATGCGTATTGGCCTTTTCTTGCTAACCAACCTCGCGGTAATGCTGGTTGCCTATGTGATCATCGGTCTATTAGGTGTAGGTAGCTTTGTCAGCGGCGGGCAGCTAAATCTAGGCAGCTTACTGATTTTCTGCGGCGTCTTTGGTTTTACGGGCTCCATCATTTCTCTGCTCATATCCAAATGGATGGCAAAGAAAACCATGGGCGTGCAACTGATTGAAAGCCCACGTAATGGCGATGAACGCTGGTTATTGGAAACCGTTGCCGAACTATCGCAACGTGCCGGTATCAAAATGCCTGAAGTCGGTATTTTCCCTGCACAAGAATCCAACGCTTTTGCTACCGGCTGGAACCGCAACGATGCCTTGGTCGCAGTCAGCCTTGGCTTACTGCAACGCTTTGAACGCGATGAAGCGCGTGCGGTACTCGCACATGAGATTGGCCACGTGGCCAACGGCGATATGATTACCTTGAGTTTGATTCAAGGCGTAGTGAACACCTTTGTGATGTTCTTTGCTCGCATTGTCGGCTTTGCGATTGATAGGGCACTTTCCGGCAACCGCGAAAGTAACAGCGTCGGCATGGGTTACTACATTGGTACATTCGTGGCAGAAATCCTGTTCGGTATTCTCGCCGCTATGATCGTTGCAGCCTTCTCACGCTACCGCGAATTCCGCGCCGACGAAGCAGGCGCTAACCTCGCCGACCGCAACGCCATGATCCGTGCACTACAGCGCTTACAACAGGAGAGCGGCCAAACCTCAATGCCCTCCAGCTTGCAAGCATTTGGTATTACTGGCGGAATGGGTCGTTTGTTGGCTAGCCACCCACCTTTGGAAGTTCGCATCCAAGCGTTGCGCGCTGGCCAAAATAGCCCGGAGTCTTTGCGTCAAAGCTTGTCTTAATCACTAAAAAACATCCCTAAATAGACACTTTTTACCAGGAGTTTGGAATGTTAAAGAGTAAGTGGCTGCAAGGTTTAGCGCTTGGTTTAGCCGCAGTAACTACCAGTGTTAATGCGGCAGTAGACTTTGCCACCGACGACGAACGCAACAGTATGCAAGTGTTTGAAACGGCTCGCCCCAGCGTGGTGTTTGTGACCAATGAACAACTCGCCCGCGACCCGCGCTCATGGGACATTATGAGCGTACCCGCAGGTTCAGGCACCGGCTTTGTGTGGAGTGCAGATGGTTACATAGTCACCAACTACCACGTGGTGCAAGGCGCAAATAAGGTAATGATTACCTTACAAGACCAAAGTTCATGGCCAGCCAAAGTGGTTGGCCTTGCTCCCGAACGCGATCTCGCTGTGCTTAAAATCACCACACCCAATGGAAAGTTAAGCGCGCTTAATCTGGGTGACTCTAGCCAGCTCACCGTTGGCCGCAAAGTACTCGCCATCGGCAACCCTTTCGGTTTGGACGCCACACTCACAACGGGTGTAGTCAGTGCACTTGGGCGCGAAATCGTATCGCCCAACCAGCGCAAAATTGGCAACGTGATTCAAACCGATGCGGCCATTAACCCCGGTAACTCAGGGGGCCCACTACTCAATTCTCAAGGGCAGCTCGTTGGCGTAAACACCATGATTTACAGCCCCAGCGGCGCCAGCGCTGGTATTGGTTTTGCGATACCCGTTAACACCGTAAAAGATGTAGTGCCGCAACTGATTAAGAATGGCCGCATCATTCGCCCAGTGATGGGTTTTGAGGCCGCCCCCGAACAATGGGCACTGCAAAGCGGTATTGAAGGCCTGCCCATTCTGCGTGTCTTTAACAATTCGCCTGCACAAGAAGCTGGTTTGCAAGGCGTATCGCGCAACAACTGGGGGCAATTAATTTTGGGCGATGTGATCGTGGCCATTAATGGCAAACTCACACCCACCAATGATGCATACATGAGTGCTATGGAAAACCATAAACCGGGCGATCGCGTAGAAATACAATTTGTACGCAATGGTAAAGTGCAAAAACGCTCACTCATTCTTGCTGCACCACCAGTCAATCAACCCTAATTTTTTTGTTTAAAGGACTCGCATGCTGGCCACAGATTTACGCACAACCGATATCCCCGAAAATGGCAGCAAAGGTTTTGAATGCAATGGCGAAAAATATTTTGCGGTTAAGAAAGACAACTCGATTTATATCTACAAAAATTCCTGCCCGCATATAGGTGTAGCCTTGGAATGGGTTGAAGATCAATTTTTAGATAGCAGCCAGAGCATGATTCAGTGCGCCAACCATGGCGCACTCTTTGTGATTGAAAGCGGTGCCTGCGTTGCGGGGCCTTGCAGCGGGCAGAAATTAATGGCTGTGAAATTCAGCATTCAAAACGATTTGATATTTTTAAGCTAAATATTAGTTACGGAACAAGCTGGCGCTCTATCGCCATGGCAATTGTTTCTGCCGCCTTGGGATCAGACATAGCTCTTGCGAGAGTGACACCTCCAGCCAAGCTTGCTAATGCCACATAAGCATCGTCCATATTTTCAGGCTTACCGGCTGAAGCTGGCCCATCAATAATTACCGCACAAACAGATTCAAATGCGCTTTCAAAAAGTTGACGTGAAGTATCATCAGATCGAACCACCTCACCCACCAAAGCCTGCAATGCGCAACCTTCTGACAAATCGCAGCAGCGTTTTTCTTTCAAATAAAAGCGAACAAACTCCTTCCACCATGTTTCGCCGTAACTAGCCTGAACATGCAGCACCCCCGCTCGCAGCTCCAACATTCCAGACTCAATGGCTTCATAGAAAGCGTCAGCCTTAGAGGCAAAATGGACATAAAAAGCGCCTGAAGTAACGCCTGCCGCTTTTGCCAAGCCATCCACACCCGCGCCATTAAAACCTGATTTACGAAAAGTACGACCGGCCGCTTCAGCAATACGCTGCCGGGTTTGTAGCTTCTGATCACCACGTGACATGACTTTATTTCTCCCATTTCAATAAAACACAGTTGACCACATAACGATCGTAATGTAAATTTAAATAACGATCGTTATGTTAACGGCGTAGCTGGTTTGAACAGCTTAATTTCATAAAGGATATTTAAGATGCCACTGACACTCACCACCACTGAAGGCGTATTAGCTAAAGGTACAGAGCAACAAACACTTACAAAGTTGTCTCAAGCATTTCTGAAAGCCCATGGCCTTTTGGGAAACAAAGTGCTAACACCCAACGTAGTAAGTTCGTTACATCTACTGAAACCGGAGCACTGCATTGTGAATGGCGCACCCACATCAGTTGCTGTTATCGAATGGAAGGTACCTTCATTTGCATTCAGCAGCAGAGAAGTGCAGCTGGATTACACTGCAGAAGCAACCGATATTGTTTACGAAGCCTCGGATAGAAAACACCCGAAAGAAAGAATATGGGTTAACGTAGTTCACGCAGTGGATGGCGCTTGGGGAATTGGCGGAAACGCGTTGACCAATCAACAACTTATAGAAGCTATTTCACAGGGTTAAGGTTTATTTCCCCAAGGATAGGGGAATTATCTTGAACGACCTTGCAATTGCATCACATCGCCCCGACCTATATTTGCTTGAAAAGAACTGATTTTTTAAATGATTGTTTGAAAAGAACCGATTGCTTCCCAACTAAGGTCACTTTAACTCTCCATTTTCGTAAACATCCGTAAATAAGCTCACTTCAAACATACAGATCCTTTAGATTCTGCACTTTACAAAACAACAGGACTCCACCATGAACAACTTCAGCTTTCATAATCCCACCAAAATCGTTTTTGGCGAAGGCCAAATCAGCGCAATTACCGATTTAGTTCCCGCGAATGCACGTATTCTTATCACTTACGGCGGCGGTTCGATTAAAAAGAATGGCGTTTATGATCAAGTAATTAAAGCGCTGGAAGGTAAAACTTTTTTTGAATTCTCTGGCATTGAACCCAACCCGCATTATGAAACCTGTGAAAAAGCCATTGCGTTAATTAAAGAAAAAAATATTGATTTCTTATTAGCCGTTGGCGGCGGCAGCGTGGTTGATGCCACTAAATTAATTGCGGCTGGGGTTAACTTTGAAGGCGAGCCGTGGGATATTTTGGCAAAAAGCGCACCTGTCACTAGCGCCTTGCCAATTGGTTGTATCCTCACACTGCCCGCTACTGGCACTGAAAGCAATGGCAACTCAGTGGTTACCAAAGCAGCTACTCACGAAAAACTCGCGTTCAGCAGCCCATTGGTTTATCCACTGTTTTCAATTCTTGATCCAACTACCACTTACTCTTTGCCAACACGTCAAATTTCAAATGGCGTAGTGGATGCCTTCGTACACATCATGGAACAGTATTTAACTTATCCCGTTGATGCAAAAGTGCAAGATCGTTTTGCAGAAGGTTTGTTGTTGACCTTGATTGAAGAAGGCCCAAAAGTTTTAGCGAATCCAAACGACTACACCATTCGCGCGAATGTAATGTGGGCAGCAACCATGGCATTAAACGGTTTAATTGGTGTAGGCGTTCCGCAAGATTGGGCAACGCACATGATTGGCCACGAACTTACCGCTATGCACGGTTTAGATCACGCGCAAACTTTGGCGATTGTGTTGCCATCGGTAATGAATCAACAGCGCGAACAAAAACGCGGCAAGTTAATTCAATACGGCAAGCGTGTTTGGAATTTATCGAATACCAATGAAGATGAATTGATTGATGCGGCAATTGCAGCCACCAAAAACTTCTTTGAAGAAATGGGTGTACCCACCACATTCAAAGGTTATGGTTTAGATGGCAGCTCAATTCCAGCATTGGTTGACAATGTGATTCGCCACAACCCGAATCCTTTGGGTGAGAAAGCGGATATTACGGCAGATGTTACGCGTAAGATTTTGCAAGCGGCTGCGTGATTTATTGCCGAAAATTTTTGGGAGTCTTCATTCTCGCGCTAAGAGGATAAAGACTACCATCTAATGAGTATTCCCCTCGCAACCAGCTGCGCCTTCTTTTCGAAAAAAGCTCTCAGCACAAAAAGATGATTCTCTCGTGATACTTCTGTGAGGATTGGAATTTTTATTACGCGCACTCTACCTGCGTCAATTCCAACCACACAGGAGCTTCACCATGAAAAAAACTCTCATCGCAGGTTTAATTGCGTTAACCGCAAGCCCATCACTTTTTGCGGCCACCTACAAAGTTGAAGTACAAAATCTAACACGTGGAATTTATTTCACACCGCTGATTGTTTCTGCTCACCCCGCTAGTGCCAAATTTTTTACGGCAGGTACAGCCGCTTCTAGCAACTTACAAAAAATGGCCGAAGGTGGCGACATCAGTGGGCTTTCTGTCGACATGACAAATGCGGCGGCCAAATCAGTTGAGAACCCTGCTGCTGGCTTACTTGCGCCTGGTGCGTCAACCATGGCTGATCTTGGCGACCCTGGCACAGCCAATACCCAGCTTTCTATTGTTGCGATGATGTTACCCACCAACGATGGTTTTATCGCACTCAACAATATGACGCTTCCCACAGCCAAAGGTACCTACACCTACATGCTCAACGCCTATGACTCTGGCACTGAAGCAAACAATGAAATTCGTGGTGGCGGTGCTCCGGGTGCAGCAGGAATGCCAGTTCCGCCCCCCTTAGAATCACTCGTCGGTAAAAATGGTACAGGTATCGTCGGCGCAACGGCAGAAGGGTTTGTGCATATTCATCGCGGGGCACTGGGCGATGCCGACCTAAACGCTGGCAAGAGCGATATCAATGCCGAAAGTCAGCGTTGGCTGAACCCTGTGGCGCGCGTTACTGTAACCGTGGAGTAATCAGCTATGAATAAATATTGCATTGGAATAGCCACGCTAATGACAGGATTATTTCTTAGCGCTTGCGGCGGAGATAACGACAAAAAAGCAGAACCCATGATGTCCAGCTCATCAATGAGTATGTCATCAAGTGTTATGTCTAGCTCAAGTATGGCGTCTAGTATGCCGGCAAAAATGCCCCTAAAGTTTTCAGTGGCAGTCACCAACCTTACATCAGGGCAGCCGCTTTCGCCTTTAGCCTTGGTGTTACACAACGCTAACTACAAAGCCTTTGAGATTGGTATGGCGGCCTCGGTAGGGCTTGAAAAATTGGCCGAAGGTGGCGATCCAACTGCATTTCTAGCAGAGGCAGACGCAAACAAAGCAAGCATCTTAACCACCACGGGCACAGGAATGCTTCTACCGGGTATGTCTATGACGCTTATGACGGATATCAGTCTCTACGAAACGGATATAGCGATGCTGAAACTTAGCCTCGTGAGTATGCCAGTCAATACCAACGATGCCTTTACAGGCATTAGCAGTATCGACCTCAGTAAATTGGCTGTTGGCGACGTCATGACGATGGATACTGTCGCCTATGATGCGGGCACGGAGAAAAACACAGAGAGCGCAGGCACTATCCCAGGCCCGGCTGCAGGGGGTGAAGGCTTTAACCCAATGCGGGATGACACCCCTAGCCTTGTCTCCATGCACTCTGGCGTTATAACGAAAGATGATGGCTTAGCAAGCTCCGCGCTGAACAACACACACCGCTGGGACAACCCCGTGGCACGTATTACCATCACCCGCCTAACACCCTGAGTGAGATCTACGCCTATCTCCCAAAATCTAACTCCTTAGATAGTGTTAGATAGGCGTTCTATCCAAACTCTGCACCTGTAACCACCTAACAATAGGAGTAAACCGTAAGGAAAAAACTCGTCTATAGTTCTTTGAGACATTCACTGAGCATTGCGCCATTACACAGTAGGTGCCAAAAATTATTCCTCCAAACAATAAACGTAGAGCAAAAAGACTCATCGCCGTTTTCATTGCCGTACTGGCTTTAACAAGCGGCGTAATCGGCCTAACACTCATGTCGGGTAAAACGCTGACCACGCAAGCCGCTCAACTTGTTGATTACCGCATTCCTGAACTTGGAGAGATTAGTAAACTTCACACTGCAATGAACGACCGCGCCCTACAGCTTTATTTGTACTACGCCACTTTCGACAGCGAAGCGTGGAAAGCCCAAGATAGACAACTCACTGAAATCGTAAACGCTAGGCTGAGCAAATTACAAACCTTAGGGTTAAGTCAAATTGATTGCGATACCTTTCTAGCGCGAGTTGCAGAGTTTTCCAAAATCGCTGAAGAATTTGATATTGAAATGAAAAAAGACGATGAGCGTGATTGGGACATGCTTCGTACACACCTTGCCGATGCACAATTAAAAATTAACGACATTGCTGTTTTGCTTAACAGTTGGAACGTTAAAATCAATATGACTGCTCAGCAAAGCGGAGCGACCGCCCTCAACCAAGTGCGCCATTTAACACAACTGCAATTAGCGTTTAGTTTAACCGTAATGGCGATTTCTGGCTTTGTGCTAATTGCACTCTACAATCGGCTTAAGGATCAAGATGAACTCTACCGCCGCGCATACTATGATGACATTACCGGTTTGCCCAATCGACTTTGCCTAGAGAAAGATGCAGAACAGAAAATCAGTGTTTTACAACAAGGAGCGCTGATTGTGATTCGTATAGATCGTCTGAATATTATTGCTAGCACGTATGGCCATGAAATAGCAGATCAGCTCTTAACGAATATTGCACAACGAATGGAAACTCAATTATCGCTAGCGCGAGATACAATTTATCGCGTCACTTCCGACAGTTTCGCCTTAATTCTTCCATCGACAGAAAAATCACACACGCTTAACTTTGCATATCAGTTGACGCAAGTTTCTGCACAATTTTTTCAGATCGGCGAACGCCAGTTACGCGGCGACATTAGCATTGGTGTCGCTGAATTTTCAACACAAGATACCGCAGCGAATTTACTTAGAAATGCGTTTGCCGCCATTCATGCGCAACATGAACAAGGCAACATACATATATTTGAACCACGTATGACGGAGGAAAGCGAGAACTGGCTTTCAATGGAAAGCGCATTGAGAACGGCATTGCAGCAACAGTTGTTTGAGCTGTATTACCAGCCGAAGGTAGATTCACAAACACTGACCATAGTGGGCTCTGAAGCGCTTATCCGTTGGCAACACCAAGGCAAGCCCGTATCACCTGCGCAATTTA
>DAOORH010000036.1:0-14210 GCA_035389145.1 Cellvibrio sp. | reverse complement strand
AAAAGCTAAAGACGCAAAAGGTTTTGTAAGCAGTTTTGATTTTAAATTAGCATTCGCTTGTACTGTGTTAAAACCAATTGCATCCTCCATACCGGGTAAACCATCCAGTAATTGCGGCTGCGCACCTTGGTAATATTTATCCACAAATTTCTGCCAGCCATGATATTCATTTTCATGATGGGTCATAAATTTCGGAATAGTGGCGCTCGCAGTTTGCTTGAACAAGTCAATTTGCGCCTGCTCATAAGCGGCATCAAATCTGCGATTTTCGTAGGTGAAATTTTTATAGAAGTAGGTAGAATTTTCAGCGTGTACTTGCTCCAGCACGGCAAGGATTTTTTGAGTGACAAGCGCCACGCGTTTTTGCGGGTCAGTTTCTGTGCCCGCCATTTTAGCAATGGTTTGCACCACGCGTTTGCGATAGCCAATAACATTAAATTCTGAGTTGGCACCGCCATCCAAGTAATACATTTTATTATCGGGCAAACGCATACGCCCAATATGGCAAGCACCGCAGGAGAAAGACGCATAATCAATATTGCCAGTTGGATTAGTGCGCGATAATCCACTAAAGCCCATACCGCGTGGCACAGGTGCACCGGGCAAGCGCTCGTCATAAAACAAGCCCATTACACTTAAAAAATCATCGCCCTCGCCCCAATACTCTGGCGCAATGACCGGCAATAATTTCAGGATAATATAAGGCAAGCCATCGGTTTCACTTTCTGCAAAATCTGCAAAACGATTATAGGCAGTTTGGTGTTTGGCGATATGCACATCGCGCGCGGCCATTTTCGCTTGTTGGTGTGTCTCCCAATTTTCTGGCACTGCGTTTACAAAAGTTGTTCCGCTGGGAGCTTCCAATGCTTTGCCAAAACCGCCGTAAACTGAATATAAAAATAAACCTGCACCAACTAGTCCCACTACAACCAAACTTAGCAACAACTTCTTCATGTGCAGTCCTTATGAAATTTTTTATATGTGCTGCATTATAAGTTAATCCTTGCGAGACACGCCGTGAATACGTCCATGTAGGCTCGACGCCAACATCCATGTTGTCGACGGTCTCGCAAGAATCAACTTACAACGCAGAGAGAGATCACCTTACGAATAAGATATTAACCCCAAACCAACGAATAAGATTCAGGGAATGGCCCATCTTTAAAATCAATAGGTGCCGCCGCACGCAAATGCGGAAGCAACAACACTTGCCGCACCATTTCTGGAATCATTTCCATGCCGACGTATTTTCCTAAACAATCATGCGGACCAAAACCGAAATTGAAGTTATGGTAGAAAGTGCGATCAGGATTAAATTCATCGGGATTGGTATTGGCAAAATCATCAAACATGGCAGATTGCGTTAGTACAAGCACATTAGTATTCGCGGGAATAAGAGTTTCATAATCTGTGCCTTTTGCCAACCTGTAATCTTGCGACGTTTGGCGGAACATATAGGGGCTAATAGGCACATAGCGCAATGCCTCCCACACAATATTATCGAAGACTTTTAAATCCATTTGCTGCGCAGCAGTTTTAGCCTTGGCGAGCAACTCTGGCTGCTTGATAAAAAAATCAATCACCTGCGAAACGGCTTGCGATGTTGTTTCAATTGAACCGATTAATAAACCACCGGCATTCACGCCCACACGCACCAGATCAAACTCAACTTGATTAGCAAAACTGCTGCGCAACATGCGCGAGAACACATCGTCTTTAACGATAGGGGATTTTTTACCTGCGATTAAATAGCCAAGCGATTTTAAAATTCGCCAGCCAATTAAAAATATATTTTTGGTTTGTTCCAACTTCACCATCGCCAATTTTTCAATCAACACTTTCTTAATGTAATTAGCCAGTGCAATGGTTACGCGGTCATGATTGTCGGTAATATATTTTGCGTGCTCGGGTGAATTTAAATCAAAGGGCTGATTGTGGAAAACATCGTACTGGTTCCAAAACGACCACTCGATAAGATCTTTTTTATCCACATTATCTAAACCAAAATATTCCTGAACCATAATCGCAGGAACCATGCGGCAGTAGTTGTAAACGATGTCGATTTTGCCATCTGCATTATCCAAAATTTCGCGGCTCGCCTTAGCGATAAGCGCGCGAATACGCGGCAAGTCATTGCGGTTCAGCATACCTTGCATTAAAGATTTTTCACGGTAATGAATTGCATCGTCATCGTGCGCCATTAAATAACCGGGGTCAGTGGCGGTCACACCCATTTTGGGTTTGTACAAATCCACCGTAAAAATTTTGGGCATTTGCAGCAGATCAATCACATCCGCATATTTGCTCACCAATACGCACTCGGGTGTTACCAAAATCGGTCGCTGCGCACGCAGTTGTTTAAAGAAAGGTAGGGGTTCGGTCATCATCCAGCGGCGCACCAAGGGGTATTTATCGGCGGGGGCGGCGCTATCGAATTCGGCAAGGTAGTCGGTGTTGCTACTAGTAGGTACGGAGGTACCGGCGGGCGTGCTAGTCATAAATCCTTCTCCTCAAAATTGGCTATTGATGCAATCTATTGCTTCAACCCTGAAGACAACCTCTTAAACATCCTGAAACGAAAAATCATCTAACGCTAAGGCTCCCAAAAATACTTGAGAGTCTTAAAAAATGCTTTTGGCGACAAAATAGTTATATAAACCGAGATTATCGAACCCTAACATATCAAGTCTTCAGAATCATCTTTTCAGCAAACGAGACTACCAAAACCACTTATAAAGCTAAGTCCAGTAGACCGAGATTGCTCAGCCAAACGGGCACAAAACTCATCGTTTCATGGCCTCATGGCGTACAACAAGGTAGAATGCTCACCCACGTTATCGCTGTTACTGGAGCGGCTTCTTCGCCTAAGCTCCCTCCTTGATTGATGAACTTTTTATGATCCCACGCATTGACCAAACCTCCCCCGTGCAAGCCCTGTATTTGTCTTTTATCGATAGACTACGCGCCAGCGGTTTTTCGGGCGACTTAAACCCCGATTACGCCACCCGCACTGTACTCGCCACCGACAATTCCATTTATCAGGTGCTGCCTCAGGGCGTGATTTACCCCAGAGACAAGGCAGATTTGGTCGCCATCGTAAAACTCAGTCAGCTGCCCGAATTTACCGGCATAGTACTCAGCCCGCGCGGTGGCGGCACAGGTACTAACGGCCAATCACTTACCGATGGTTTAGTAGTAGATACCTCCAAATACATGAACCAAATTTTGGAAATCAATGCCGAAGAGCGTTGGGTGCGCGTACAGTGCGGCGTGGTGAAAGATCAACTCAATGCAGCAATTAAACCTTACGGATTATTTTTTGCACCGGAACTCTCCACCAGTAACCGTGCCACCATTGGCGGCATGATCAATACCGATGCCTCCGGCCAAGGTTCTTGTCGCTATGGCAAAACCCGCGATCACGTATTGGAATTAACCACTGTATTGCTGGATGGCAGCGAGTGGACATCACAGGCCATTAGCGATGACGAGTTTGCAAGCATCAGCGCGCGCGCCGATCGCGTCGGCCAAGTGCATAAAACCATTGACAGTATTCAACGCGAACACGCGGATTTAATCGCCGCGAAATTCCCCAAGCTCAACCGCTGTTTAACAGGCTATGATTTAGCGCACATTCGCGATGAGCAAGGCCACTTTAATCTCAACAATATTTTGTGCGGCAGCGAAGGCACGCTCGGTTTTATTGTGGAAGCCAAAATAAATCTGTTGGTTACTCCAAAATACAGCGCGCTTATTAACGTCAACTATCGTGATTTCAACGCTGCGTTGCGCGATGCCACACAACTAATGAAAGCCGACCCAACCTCCATCGAAACCGTGGATTCAAAAGTATTGAATCTGGCGATGAAAGATATTGTGTGGCACAGCGTGGCGGAGTTTTTTCCTGCGCCAGCGAGCGGCGAAAAAATCCAAGGTATAAACTTGGTGGAATATACCGCTCACGATGAAGCTGAATTAAATGCTGCCGTTAAAAAATTTACTGATCAACTAGATGCAGATGCCCAAAACGAAAACAATGTTCGCATTAGTTACTCTGTGGCCTGGGGCAATGAAGCCGTCAATAAAATTTGGGGCATGCGCAAAAAAGCGGTTGGTCTGTTAGGCGGATCTGCAGGTGAAGCCCGCCCTATTCCATTTGTGGAAGACACTGCAGTACCGCCAGAAAACTTGGCCGACTTTATTTTGGAATTCCGTCAGCTCTTGGATGAAAATAATCTCGCCTACGGTATGTTCGGCCACGTAGATGCAGGTGTGTTGCACGTGCGCCCCGCCATCGACATGAAAGACCCCGAGCAAGAAAAATTGGTGCGCATGATCAGCGACCGTGTTGCGGAGTTAACACAAAAATATAACGGCCTACTCTGGGGTGAACACGGTAAAGGTGTGCGCTCTGAATATGCGCCCAAATTTTTTGGCGAACTTTACCCACAATTGCAGCGCATCAAAGCTGAGTTTGATCCGCACAATCAATTGAACCCCGGCAAAATTGCTACGCCTGCAAAAGACATCGAACTGTTAAAAATTGACGGCGTGACAACGCGTGGTCAAACAGATCGTAAAATTATCGCGCAAGTTTGGGAAGGCTACAGCGAAGGCATGCACTGCAACGGCAACGGCCTCTGCTACAACTGGAACCCTAACGATGCTATGTGCCCATCGTTTAAAGCCACCCGCGACCGCGTGCAATCGCCCAAAGGCCGCGCGTCATTAATGCGTGAATGGCTGAAGCAAATGAGTGAGCGCGGCGTGAATGCGCTGGATGAAAGTAAAAAAGTGAAGCAAGCTTCATTTCTGTTTTCGCTGCCCGCGCGCATTAGTAACACGTTTGGTAAACGCAATGGCGATTACGATTTCTCCCACGAAGTTCACAACTCTATGATGGGTTGTCTCGCGTGTAAATCTTGCGCAGGCCAATGCCCAATCAAAGTGGATGTACCGGAATTCCGCAGCAAATTTTTAGAGTTGTATTACAGCCGCTATTTGCGCCCACTCAAAGATTATTTCATCGGCGGTTTGGAATTTATGATTCCAACGCTGTCGCGCGCGCCTTGGTTATATAACGCGGCCATGAAGCCCAAGTTTATGCAAAAAATGTTAGCAAAAGTAGCGGGTATGGTGGATAGCCCGCTGCTTACCGGCATTAGTTTGCAAACCGAACTCAACAAGCTGGGTGTGCAATGGGCAACACTGGAAAATATTGCGCAGTTAACGCCAGAGCAAAAAACCAACGCCGTGATTTTTGTGCAAGATGCTTTCACCAGCTATTTTGAAACACCAGTTGTGTTGGATTCGCTGAAAGTTTTACAAACACTCGGTTTTACACCCTTAGTCGCGCCTTTCAAACCCAACGGTAAACCACTGCAAGTTCACGGCTTCTTAAAAGCCTTTGCCAAAGCTGCCGATATTAATGCGACCTTATTAAATGGTTTAGCGTCATCGGGGATTCCACTGATTGGTTTAGACCCTGCAATGACCTTGGCCTATCGCGGTGAATATCAGAAACTGCTGGGCGCGAATGCACCTAAGGTGCAATTAATTCAAGAATGGTTAGTGACACAAAAAGATTTTTTGGTGGCGAAAAAAGCCAGCTTCCGTAGTGGTGATTATTCATTACTCGCGCACTGCACTGAAAAAACCAATGCGGTGAGCTCGGTGAAAGATTGGCAAACGGTGTTTACACAATTGGGGCAAACACTCAAAGTGATTGAAACCGGCTGCTGTGGAATGTCTGGTACATTTGGCCATGAAGCGGCCAACGTGGAAACCTCTAAAAAGATTTATCAGTTGTCTTGGAGCACCGTTGTTAATAACCCAGCCAACTCCGGCAAGCTTACCGCTACGGGGTATTCGTGTCGCAGCCAAACCAAGCGTATGGATCACGTTACCCTGCCCCACCCACTGCAAATATTGCTCGCACAACACTACTAGGAAGCCGCTGAAAAATTAACTTGTTTGCTCTGGCGTCGTTAAATTTCTTCTCAATATGCTCATTTATTTCAATAAACTCCGCTTTTTCGAATAAATTTGCCTCGCCAGCGCTGCAGCGTAAACATTTTTCAGAAGCTTCCTTGCAGGCAAAAAAAAGCCCCGCAAGCGGGGCTAAAAAACTGAAAACTATTCAGTTCCAACTTGGAGTCACTAACAAGCAAAAGCTTGATTGCATACTAGTTTACTGCCCCGCTTTTGCAAAACTGGTTTACCCAACTTAACGGAGCTTAATTTAGCTTAATCGTCTCGGCTCAACCTGCCTCGAGGTGGAAGCTCCCTATAATGTAGATCCCACTATTTTCAGCTATAAAAATAGGGCAGCGAACCTCCCCTGTAAAAGTCTAAACACGCTGACGGACATCAAACAAGTTATAGTCGAATCGACTTTTAATCAACGCAGATAATTCATAGCAAATGCTTTCAAACCAATATCGCCATACATCTTGAATCCTAGCGCACCAATCTAATTTGTTTAAAGGTATTCGGCTCCAGTTAAAATACCTCTGCTAATCCTTTCGCTTTTACAATATGAATTAATTTTCATAGAATGCCGCTTGTATACTTTCTGATGCGAACCTATTAGCATCAATTATGCGCTGAATAACAACTGATTTGGCAGCTCACTATTTTATACTTTAGTTGTCGCAGAGGCTTTAAAGCCGCACAACACACCGGAGACACGCATGGCCAAACTGCCACCCATTACCTTGAGCACCAATGCAAAAGGACTATCGTTTGACCGGCCTACAGCCGTTCAAATATTCAGTTTTGTGCGCGATGCCATTATCAGCATGGAATTACTGCCGGGCCAAATGATCTCTGAAACATCGCTCGCCAATCAATTTGGCGTTAGCCGTACACCAGTACGCGAAGCGCTTATTCAACTTTCTAATATCGGTTTTGTAGAAGTGCTGCCGCAGCGCGGAACTTATGTAACTAAATTTAGCATGCATAAAATTTTAGAGGCACGCTTCATCCGTGAGGCGATTGAAGTATCGGTAGTGTCTTATCTTGCAGAGCACGTTACTGACGATATTATTCTTGAGGGCGAAAAAATTATTGCTGAGCAAAAAATTGCCGCTGATGATGGCGACCCTCTCGCATTTCAAAAGTTAGACGATGAATTTCATCAAGCGCTTGCTAACAGTACCGAGTACGCGCGCGTTGCGCAGGTTATTGAAGCGGAGAAAGCGCATATGGATCGCGTGCGCTGCTTGAGCTTGCAAGATGACGAACAATACAAACGCATAATGGCCCAACACACGGCCATTATTAAAGCCATAAAATCAGGCGTACCCGATAAAGCGGCTAAAGCGATGAGCGTACACTTAAAAGATGTTTACAATGTTTTGAAGGTGATTCCGCAGGAGCACCCAGAATATTTTGTGTAGTTACTTGCACCAATTACACTCCATAAAAAACGCAGCCAACGCTGCGTTTTTAATTTAAAAACTCTCAATTATTTTGAACGCTTTAGTACCGCAACCACGGAATGCATTTGGTTTTGGTTAACACTTACCAATTCCCAACCCTCCCGTCCCAGCTCATTGAGCTGAGTTTGAAAATCTTCAACAGCAATTCCACCCGTTAAAAATTTGCGTTTAACTTCAATGGTTTTATATTCCCAACGCATTTTCTAACCCCTTAAACTATTAGATTGCAAGCTATTCAATTTCAGGCTCGTCACCATTTATAGGCTCAATATTAGCAAGCAGCTCAACATCAGTAACAACTTTCTGCACCAATTTTACACGCCCGCTTTTCACCAAGGCCTCGCGCAATACATACTCAATTTGCGCATTCAAACTGCGCAAATCGTCATCGGCCCAGCGCTGTAATGCCGCAAGCACTTGTTCGTTAATACGCAATGGATAGGCTTTTTTAGACACGGCTAATACTCATCAAATTAATAAAGACTACCCGCATTAACCACTGGTTGAGCCCGTTGATCGCCACACAAGACCACCAGCAAATTACTCACCATAGCCGCTTTGCGTTCGTTATCTAATTCAACCACGCCCAGCTCAGATAATTGTTCCAAGGCATCAGACACCATACCGACTGCACCTTGCACAATAATCCGGCGGGCTGACAAGACAGCACTTGCTTGCTGACGCTGCAGCATGGCTTGCGCAATCTCAGGCGAATAAGCCAAATGACTTAAGCGAGTTTCCATCACCTCAACGCCAGCTTTTTGCAGACGATCTTGTACTTCTGTTAACAGCTTTTTAGCAATCGCATTGGAATCACTGCGCAGAGAAAGGCGCTCATCTTCTTTATCGTGCTCGTAGGGATAGCTGGTCGCCAAATTGCGCAAAGCTGATTCGCTTTGAATAGTCACGTAGTTTTCATAGTTATCCACTTCAAACACCGCCTCGGCGGTATCCACTACACGCCACACAATAATCGCCGCAATTTCGATGGGGTTGCCGTTTGAATCATTCACCTTTAAGCGGCCACTTTCAAAGTTGCGCACCCGCAAACTCACGGCTTGCTTGCTGTAAAAGGGGTTAGCCCAGCGCAGCCCATTAGTTCTATCGGTGCCCACATAGCGACCAAAAAGCTGGAGAACCTTACCTTGATTGGGGTTGACCAGATAAAAGCCCCACCAGCACACGAACACAACTATGCCCATTATGATGGCAATCACCTTCAAAATAGGCGCCAAAAATATAGCCGCCAACAGGCTGCCAATTTGCGCAGCCAATAAGACGATTAACAGCAGATAACCGGAACTGGTTTTGGCTTCAACTTCTTGATTCATAGATTTCTCCTTCGGGTTAACACCAATTGAGTGATATCATTTAGATATCATTAAGACTTAATCTACAACTAAATACTAATCCTGTAAAGATAAAAAAGCCCCAATCGAGTAAAACTCAATTGGGGCTCTTGTAGCAGAAGGTAAACCTTAGTTTTTACGGTGCGCCAATAGCCATGTATAGAGATCATCGCCACCGTAAACGCGCTTCCATGCATCATGCGCCATATCTTCCTCCACCGTGAAACGAACCTCTTTATTACCCAGCTCTTCCAACTTACTCAAACCAGGGTAAAAGAATTTTTTGTTGACGGATTTATCGCGCCCACCCGCAAATGCCCACACCGGTAGTTGATGCTGCGCAATGGGAGCCATCAAATCTGGATGCCCCCAACCTACTACCGGTGCAATAGCCGCGAACTTATCGGGGTGTTTACTGGCCATAAACCAGGTTCCAAAACCGCCGTAACTTAAACCTGTTAAATAAACGCGTGAAGCGTCAGTCGCGTAATCTTTTTGAACATCGCTCAACATAGCCAACAAATCTTGCTCGACAGTTTCCCAACCTTTTGGCAGAAGCGGTGGAATACTTTTCATATCCGCTTGAGTCACAACAGGCGCTGCCTCCATAGACCCTACCACCGAAAAAAAGGCTTCGCGCGCAGGCACGCCCTGCTCTAAACGCTGGGGAATTTGAGCTCGTGTACGATTAGCGATGTAAGGAACCTTCTCCATTCCAAGCATGGGAAGTTGTGGTGAAATGATAATAAAAGGTAAATCTTTTTTCTGAACCCAAGCTTCGTAAAGTGGGCCATGAGAAATAACATAATCTAATTCATCGCGACCATTACCTCGCTCGCCATTGCCATGTAAGAACAACATGACTGGCCATTTCTTTGCAGGTTCATCGCCATAGCCGCGCGGCAAATAAACGAAATATTGATGACTTTCTTTATCTACAGTACTGACATAATCTTTGCGAACTAATTGCTCCACACGTGCACTGGGAGCGATTGCCGCTTTAGGGGTAGATGCCGCGTTAAGAGCAGGTACCGCTTTAGGATCAGTTATTGTTTGGCAGGAAACTAACAGAAAACAGATGGCGCTTAGCAGCAGTGATAAAGACAACTTCATTATTGTTTTCCTCTGTAATAAATGTGAGCGATAAAAAAAGATAAATCGCTCTGAAGCTTTACACAGAGAAACAACAAAACCTATCAGCTTTGCATTTATTTATGCGCAACTGATAGGTGTGCAAGGTTTAGGGTTTCAAATAAGCCATCAATTTTTTAGCAATATCGGTATTATCCATAGCGCCACTAAAACCCATGCGTTCTTTGCCATAGGTGAAAATTTGTACATCCTCACCGGTATGACCTTTAGTAGTCCAACCGGTTGAAGAATATTTATCAATATAAGCCAACACCTGCGCGGTAACTTGGCTAACCACTATTTCAGCGTTGCTTTCATCCGCTTGTGTAATAAAAGCGTCCAAGGTTTTTTGCTCATCCTCTGCCAATTGAATTTGCGTTAACGCTTGCCATTCATTTTTCCAATTATTTTTGCTGGCCAATAATTTTCGCGCAATTTTTGGCGCAGTAGCTTTCACATGTCTCACCACAGCCGCATTCCATTGATATTGGTTTTTAGCACCAATCGATAAACCACCCGTGGAATGGTCAGCCGTGGCAACAAAAATAGTGTTAGGGTTTTTATCAATAAACTCTTTAATAAGTTTCATAGCCGCTGCCATATCGCGCATTTCACCCATGGCACAGGCGATGTCATTCGCGTGCCCACACCAATCAACTTGGCTAGCTTCTAGCAGTAAGAAAAAAGGTTTAGCTGTTGCATTTTTTTGCGTTTCAGATTGCAGCAAACTCAAGGCCTTTTCAGTCATCTCCGCTAAGCGCAATGGATAGGCGCTATCCAGTGCGGGCTCCATCCCCATCTCAGAAAATAAACCTATAGCGGGTAATTTTTTTATCTTGGCAAGATTTTTAAAGTCATCTTGATAGCTGTACCCCAAGCCTTTAAATTCTTTAATTAAATTGCGGTCTTTGCGAACAAAGTAGTCTCTACCACCCCCTAATATCAAATCCACTTTGGGCTTGCCATAAATGCGTAAATCTACATATTGATCGGCAATTTTTTCGTAACTTTGGCGGCTATCGGCATGAGCAATGAACGCCGCAGGTGTTGCATGATTAACCTGACAGGTAACCGCAACACCCGTTAAGTAACCCAGCTCCTTAGCCATATCCAACATACTGGGAATAACCGCATGCTGCGAGTTAACGCCTATCGCACCATTAAAGGTTTTTACACCCGACGCCAATGCGGTTGCAGCGGCTGCAGAGTCAGTAACGAGACCATGGTCATCTGGATAAGTGGACGCCATACCCACCAGCATTTCATCAAATATCGTCTTTTCTAACTCGGGGGTTGCGAGGTCATCTTGATATAAACGATAAGCACCCGTGTAGGCGACACCCATACCATCACCCACCATAAAGATAATATTAGGTCTAGGTTCTGCAGCAGCGCCGACTGCAATACAAAAAGATAACAGCAGTAGACCGAGAGAGAGATTTTTCATGGGGCATCCTGTTTTTTTATTAATATTTTATGGGGGGCTCTTTGGTCAGGCAGGCAGAGCGCATAGTTCAAAAGTATAACCCTTGTACGGAATCACGCACCATCACTTTGATTGATAACCGATATGATGAACAATAAGTTCAATTCTAGCGATAGAAAAATATTTATAAGATTATTATTTTACCAACCTCGGAAATAAAAAAAAGCCAGAGTGATTAGCTCTGGCTGTGCCATCAAATCTCCTTTATTTAATCGTAATTGATCTGAACACCGGTGTTCCCTTGCGTACAAAGCGAATCGCTTTGGCAGTATTTTTAGGCAGGCCGCTCACTACTCTAGTGTAAGTGGCCACCGAATCCAGCTCTACAAAATCCAGCTGAGTGATAATATCGCCGCGCTGTAAACCTGCACGCTGCGCAGCACTATCTGGCTCTACACTCATAATTTGAACACCTTTTTCTACGCCTGTTGCCAGAACCACGGTTACACCCAAGGCGTCCGTTTTAGTCGCTTTAGATTCACCGCCAACAGCCGGAGTTGCGGCCACAGAATCGTCTTTTAATTTCTCCAGCGTGCCAGTCAAGGTCTCGCGCTTACCCTTCCGAATCACATCAAAAGTCACCTTAGTTCCCGGTGCAATTTGACCGACGATTCTCGGCAAATCCGCTTGGCTGTGTACATCCTGACCGTTAAATTTCACAATCAAGTCACCTACTTTCACGCCGGCTTTCTCAGCGGGGCCTTGTGGAGTAACTTCAGAAACAATTGCGCCTTGAGCTTTGTCTAAACCGTAAGCGCTGGCCAAATCTTTATCAACATTGCTAATCACAACACCCAACCAACCGCGCTCAACACGCCCTTTATCTTTTAGCTGATTAACAACATCAATTGCCAAAGAGGAAGGAATCGCAAACGAGAGCCCCACAGAACCGCCCGATGGTGTATAAATTTGTGAGTTAATGCCGACCACTTCGCCATCCATATTAAAAAGCGGGCCGCCTGAATTACCAGGGTTAATCGCAACGTCGGTTTGAATAAATTGTACGTAGCCGCGATCAGACGGAATATTGCGGCCAATCGCACTCACAATGCCTGCGCTCGCAGAATAATCCAAACCAAAAGGTGAACCTATGGCTACTACCCATTGCCCTACTTTTAGCTTTTCGTTTTTAGCCAATGTTAATTGCGGTAAATTTTTGGCATCGATTTTTAACAACGCGATATCGGTACGTTCATCGGTACCAATTAATTTTGCATCGAATTCGCGATCATCATTTAAAATAACTTTTATCTCATCGGCTTCACTTACCACATGATTATTGGTAAGCACATAGCCATCACTTGAAATAAAAAAACCCGAACCTATTGCTCCATGCTCTCTTTGTGGAGCTTGGCGCTGCTCCAAGAGTTCGCGGAATATTTCTGGAATATCCTGCATTTGATTATTGGGCATTTGGCGCATTTGTTTTGCTTGGCGCGCTTTGGTAACAGCAGTAATTTTGACCACGGCAGGCGAGGATTTTTCAATTAACTCGCTAAAATCGGGAAGTGGCGCGGCCTCAACCGACACAACCACTAAACTAATAGACAGCAAAATCAAGCTTGCGGTGCGCAACAAAAATTTCTTCATGAATAACCTCATTTAGGACAAAAACCCATGCAAGGCATCAACAACTAAAGCCTGCAACTCGGGGAATAAGACATAAGTGATTTGAAAAAATTCCACGCAAAAGCAAAAATTACTTTTGCGGCGCGATTATAAAAAAATGTTTTGGCGGATGCTAGAGGTAATTGTTAGTGGATACTGTGCGAAAAACCGTTGATAGCCGCAGGCAGACTTATAACCAAACCTATGCCTTTAGAGTCTGATAGAGTCTGATAGAGTCTGATAGAGTCTGATAGAGTCTAGCTATTTGGGCTTAGCCAGATCATAACCTTCAACCATACGGCTAATTTCTTCGGGGGTCATTTTGGCTTTACTGGATGAACTGTTGCTGGTACCAGCCTCTGCACTTTTAGCATCAGCAATCGCTTTTTCGGCAGCGGCTTTTTCATCGGCGTTGCGTTTCTCTTCTTCCTTTTTCATAAACTCTTTGTGAGCGGCTTCATCTTCCAATCGTACAGTCACGCGGCGATTTTGCGCACGCCCTGCAGCAATTTTATTATTGGCAATTACAAATTTATCGCCGTGCCAGCGGGTGGTTATTTTATCTGCAGCAACACCTTGCGCGGTTAAATAGGCCGAAACCCATTCCGCTGCTTGTTTAGACATTGCCTCATTGACTTCTGGCGTACCTGAGTTATCGCTATGCCCATCCACAAATATGCCAACCACCTTGGGGTCAGCTTTTACATAGCGCGCCACCTTGGTTAAATCGGCTTTATTGGATGCTGTTAATCCTTCAGGCTTTTCCGCATAGTTAATAAAAGTACGCTCAACCTGTGCAAAGCTGTAAGGAATAATATCCGAGATGCATTGTTGATAGCTCTTGTAGCCTGCGTTAAAGTTTTTTGCATTCAAAACCACGCGCATAACCGATGAGTTGGAAGACGCTGTTACTACTGGCTGCGATGAATACATAACATTCATCCCTGACGTAAGTTGGGCAACGAGTGGCGCAATTTGCACCGTTTTAAGACTAATCGGTTGATTGCCTGCCACTACTGCAAAGGCGCCTAAGGGTACGGGAACAAGATCATTGCGCCACTGCGGCGGCAAGGTTTCCGCACCAGCAACGCCCGCCGGAAATACCACCTTACCTTGCGACTCCAAATAGAAGGCCTCCGCACCTCCCGCTTTGCGTGAAAAAACCGCCTTGCCAAATACCGGAATATTATGGGT
>DAOORH010000035.1:0-14355 GCA_035389145.1 Cellvibrio sp. | reverse complement strand
ATAAATAAACTTTTTTAGGAACATATTAGGCTTCAGTATCAAATATCGATTTAGTGAGATGCGGCGATGTTTTTTTTGTAGGTTTCACTACGTCATCTTCTTGTTCTGGTTCATCTTCAACCAAGAGTAAGTTGTCAGCGAGATGCGTGCGAATTTGGTTCAGCCATTCGTTGCTGACCAAATGGATAATCAATGGGCGAATTTTTATCCAGCTCTCACCGGAATCCACATCAGCTTCGGCAAAATAATTAATTAAGCGCAATTGACGTAAACGCTTAAAGGCTTGGCGACGCTCGCCGATATTTTCTGGCAAGTTACGGCGCAATAAACTCTTCATGGCCAGCGAGATAGCTTCCAAGGAGAGAGTTGCGCAGCCCTGTTCATCAATCACACCTTCACGCAACGCCTTATCGTATTCAGCACGCAATACTAAGATTAGGGCAACCTCATGTTGATTTAACCGGCTGCGGAAACCGCCATTAAAAGGCTCATCGGTTTCATCATCCATACCGGGCAAGCGCGCACCCGGTGGCAGAATTCGCACAAAATTAAATTGTGTATCGTGCTGAAAGCGCACGCCCATCAACGCCAAATAATCATTAACTACTGCATGAATGCGTACAAAGCGATCATAGAGCTCAGCTTCCACTTGGGAATCATCGCGACATAAAACACCATAATCCAACAAACGTTGAATCAGTTCGCGCCAATCATCAAAAGTGAGATTGTGTTTATTAAGCTGTTCTTCCAAATCAGCACTAAAAATATTGTTCATCTTACCCACCAAATCTAGAGTGTGTTATCAATCAGCGAAATCACGAATTGATCCCGCTGTTTGAAATAATGATCATCTTGAATTTGCGGCGCGGCATATAACCACTCTTGCTCTTGTTCTATGGCAAAGCGAAACCGCGAGGACAAATTATCCGCTGCACCCACTTCAATGGCATGGGCCAGGTTTAGTAGCTCCTTCATATTTGCTGCATTCAGCTCGCTACTTTTTACACTGCCACTGATGCTAAGTGCTTGCTGAACATAGTCGCGAATTTCACTGCCTTGCAAAATGAATGCTTGATCTAGCGCCTGCTGAATAAATATTTCTTTTTGTGCATCCACATCTAAGGCTTTATCGCCATCTACTGCAGAGCGAACTACTTGTTGCTGGCGTGCTGCGCGCAATTGAATTTGTGCTGGGTCAACAAAACCTAACTGCATACCTGCAAGAGTTTCGCCCTGCAGTTGAAATAAACTATCTTGTTGGTCTTGCGGAAGTTGCGCTAAGGAACGGTATACATCCATCAAATCATCTTGGCTGCGGCTATTAATGTAGCTGAGTTGGCGAATAATAATGTCCGCACGTTGCGTAAATGTATTAAGCGCGCGACGCAATGCCGGCAACATAATTTCGCAGGCATTTTTTAAGCGCGATTCTATCGCTTGCAAAAGAGTGTCTAATAATGAAACTCCCTGCACCACTTGTTGCGGCAGAGCTTTACGCAAACGTATCTCCATTACCGCACGCCAATCTTTTGCTGCAGTCTCTGAATCACCCTGCCCGTATTTACGTTTGCGGCGAATCTTGGTGATAATGTCTGATATTTGATCACGGTATTTTTCTACGCTGTCGGCAGATAAACGCACTTCCAAATCAGGTTTAAATACCGTTTCCATAAAATCAAAGAACTCATCGCTCGCCTGCTGAATTAATTGGCGGGATTCTACCTCACGGACCAACTGACGCTTACGCTCTTCCAGCTCGGCAATCACATCAGTGAAATCGCTGATAATACGTTCGGAATATTCATAGGCATCCAGCAAGTCGTGAATTTCGCCCTGCTCATAAAAGGCCTGCAAACTATTGCGGGTGTTGCGGGTATTGCGATTGCGCGTACGAAAATGATTGGATTGATTATCTGCAAACGGCTGGGTAAACAAACGCCCCATACGGCTAAAGCCATAGGTGCTTTGCAGTGTGGTTTCGTCTACTTGCTTTTCTAGCCAACCATTTTCCAACAGGCGATTAATAATAAAGCTCGCTAAATCCCTCTGAGTTTTAAAACGCCCTTCTTGGGTTTCAATAAGCTCGCCCTGCGCATTGAATTCTTCTTCATCTTTATCCGCATCCAAAATCGGTGCACGGGCGATAGCTTCTTTAATAATATCCATAAGCTGCTCACGATTCATGGCATTGCCATAATCACGCAGATCGGTATAAAGGCGCTGATACAAGAGACTCAAACACTGGGCAACCAACTCACGGTATTTACCGGTGAGCGGGTTAAAGAAATGCTGACGGGAATCACTGAAGAACATTAGGTATTTATTACACTCAAAATCGGTACGGTATTCATTACTTTTGTAGGTTGGCGCTGAGGAACGAAGCCCAACATGATATTGATGTTTGTTTGCGATAATCAAAACGACTTTGTCGAATTTTATGTCTTGTATTCGTGGATGGTCATGTTGGGGTGCGCAAGCTTACCCCAACCTACATGTCATCTCATGAATGAAGTTAAATCCACTCCGCCAATTTTTCCGCATAATAAGTAATTATCAAATCCGCGCCCGCGCGCTTAAACGCGGTCATGGTTTCCAACACAATTGCTTGCTCATCAATCACGCCCGCTGCCGCGCCAGCTTTAATCATGGCGTATTCACCACTCACGTGATAAACCGCTAAAGGGCGCGATGAGTTTGCACGAATGTGCGCAAGAATATCTAAATAGGCTGTGCCGGGTTTTACCATTAGAATATCAGCACCTTCGGCTTCATCTTGCAGAGATTCTGCAAGTGCTTCACGCGCGTTTGCGAAATCCATTTGGTAAGTGTTGCGAGTGCCTTTGAAAGTACTATCAACAGCATCACGGAATGGCCCGTAAAAGGCTGATGCAAATTTTGTGGAGTAAGACATTACAGGAATATGGGTAAACCCTGCTTCATCTAACGCTTGGCGAATTGCAGCGATCATTCCATCCATCATGCCGGAAGGCGCAATCATATCTACACCGGCCTGTGCAGCCACAACGACCTGTCGTTGTAAGTTAATTAAGGTTGCATCGTTATCGACATCATTCTTGTGCGTAACGCCGCAATGGCCGTGAGTTGTATATTCGCAAAAGCAGTTGTCGCTAATCACCAACATTTCTGGCTGCGCATTTTTTGCGATGCGAATCATGCGCGCGAGCAAACCGTCTTGAGCCCAAGTGTCGGAACCCACTTCATCTTTATGTGTTGATACACCAAATAGAATTACAGCACGAATACCTTTGTTCCATGCGCGTGTAACTACATAGGCTAATTGCGATTCAGGATAGCGGTAAACATCTGGCATGGATTTAATTGCCACCGGCTCAGTGATGCCCTCTTCCACAAAAATAGGCAGGATAAAATCTGTCATCTGTAAATGGGTTTCGCGCACTAACGAACGCAGCGCAGTGGTTCTACGTAAACGGCGGAAGCGGAAATCTGGGGCGATTAAATTGTTTGACATATTTCTACCAACTAATTTTTGAGGTACTCATTCGTTACCGAGCAAGTATCGATTTATGATCCGAAACCCTAGAGTCATGGATGACGACAGGGAGCTACAGGGATGTACTCGTGCGATTTCGGATGATAAAGCGGTGCTTGCGATACTTTGAGCTATTGACGCAAATATCTATCTAAATACTCAAAGCCCCTTCGTGGCTCCACTCGCATTTCACATTAAACTCACCGGAACCCGGCACATGGCAGTTACCGCCAGCTTCCCATGTGAAGGTATGCGTGCCTGATAATTCAGTCTCTAAATGCACGGTGGCAGACACCCAATACATTCTGCTGAGCAATTGCTCAAATTGTGCAATCCATTGATCCCACTCATATTCGACCGCTTTGTAGGACGCGCCAAAGTGCAACACTTCAGTTTGATAATTGTTGTTGAGCACTGCGATTTCAGGAATAGAGAACATTTCCTGGCATAAAAATGGCCACTGATCTGCCGTTGGCAAACTGAGCATAGCTTCGCGGTTAATACGCAAGCGCTCGGAGTAATTTGCCATGGCGGGAATATCTTTTATGCAACCATACACAATTGATTCTTGATCCATACTGGCTCCAAAGAACTAAAACGGCCACCACCAGTGGCCACTGTCTAAATCATCTTCGCACTGACGCAATTGTTTCGTGTAATCAGCCGCGCGCGTTGCCACTTTTTGGGCGGTCGATTTCAACCAAGCCTTTTTGTTATAGGTTTTTTTATTAAACCCACCGTGACCTTCGTGATAGGCAAGGTAAAGGTTGTAAGCATCATTGCGTTTAATTTTGCTGCGCTTTTCGCTTTGGTAGTTATACCAACCGACAAAATCCACCGCGTCTTTAAAATTATCGCGCCGCGCCCACATACCACCTTCATCGCGTTGATAATCATC
Source organism: Cellvibrio sp. (assembly GCA_035389145.1). Taxonomy (GTDB): domain Bacteria; phylum Pseudomonadota; class Gammaproteobacteria; order Pseudomonadales; family Cellvibrionaceae; genus Cellvibrio. The sequence continues at coordinate 9,946 of DAOORH010000035.1, read as the reverse complement.
CCATGTATCAGACTTCACTTGCGCAAAACCGTAAGCACTGCTGGGGCGTGGGCCAGGAAAAATCCATAATATCTTGGTGCGGGCTGGCCGCGCCTTTTGCACGAATTGTGATTCTTGATACATGATAGACATCATGACCGGTACGGTAGAGCCCCACTTATTCTCAGATTTTTTAGCCGCCTTGTACCAATCAGATTTATCTTCAAAGATATCGCAAATATTATTCGGATTTGAGGGCGGCGTTGTTGCGCAACCGCTCAAAAAACCAAGACAAGAAATGAGGCACAAGAGAACTAAAGATCTCATTCTGGCAACTGCCCATGCTGTTTTAACAAAGCCAATAGGTCTTCCTCGGTTAACACTGTAATCCCCAGCTCTTCTGCTTTCTGCAATTTGGAGCCCGCTCCTGGGCCAGCAACCACATAGTCAGTTTTAGCTGACACACTGCCGGACACTTTTGCGCCCAAGGCTAATAAATGCGCTTTAGCATCATCGCGACTAAAAATTTCAAGGGAGCCAGTTAACACGTAAGTTAACCCCAATAAAGGCGCGTCGGTTGCCGTGGCGACTTCATCGGGCCACTGAATGCCAGCCGCTTTCAGTTGCTCGATAGCTTGGCGATTATTTTCTTGCTGAAAAAACTCGTAGGCGAAATGCGCAACCACAGGGCCTACATCAGTGACTTGCTGAAGATTTAATTCATCAGCAGCAGCAAAGGCTTCAAATGTACCGAAGTGCTTTGCAAAATTACGTGCAGTTGACTCACCCACTTCGCGAATACCCAACGCATAAATAAATTTTGCGAGTGTCGTTTTTTTACTGGTTTCAAGTGCAGCCAAAATATTATCGGCTGATTTTTCCCCCATACGCTCTAGGTTCGCAAGTTGATCGCGGCTTAATGAATAGATATCGGCAATTGTGTTAATCATATTGAGATCAACCAACTGCTCAACCAACTTATCACCCAAGCCTTCCACATTCATAGCTTTGCGCGACACATAATGCTTGATGGCTTCTTTACGCTGGGCTGCGCAAATTAATCCACCGCCACAACGTGCTACTGCTTCGCCAGGTAAAGTTTCCACGGGTGAGCCGCATACGGGGCAATGGGTTGGAAAAATAATATCGCGCGCATCTGCTGGGCGCTTGGATTCAATAACCGCAACAATTTGTGGAATCACGTCACCAGCTCTACGAACCACTACCGTATCGCCGATTTTAATTCCCAAACGATTAATTTCATCGCGATTATGCAAGGTCGCATTAGATACTGTTACACCACCCACAAACACCGGTTGTAAGCGGGCTACTGGCGTTACGGCACCTGTGCGGCCCACTTGAAACTCTACATCCTGTAAGAGCGTTGTTTCTTCTTGCGCAGGGAATTTGTAGGCAACCGCCCAACGCGGTGCACGTGAAATAAAACCTAGGGTTTCTTGCAGCTCGCGCGAGTTTACTTTAAACACAATACCGTCAATATCGTAAGCAAGTGCGCTGCGCTTCTCTTGAATATGGCGATAATATTGCAAACACTCATCAATATTTTTGGCGGTCTGTAATTCGCGATTAATTAAAAAGCCCCACCCTTGCAGCGCTTTTAAAACATCCGTGTGAAGATTAGGTACATCGCCACCTTCCACCAAACCAACGCTGTATGCACACATCTCCAATGGACGCGCTGCAGTTATACGCGAATCTAATTGGCGCAAACTGCCTGCTGCAGCATTGCGTGGGTTTACAAATAGTTTCTCACCTGCCGCAAGCGCCTTTTCATTAAAGGCATTAAAGCCCGCTTTCGGCATATAAATTTCACCGCGCACTTCTAATACACTGGGGTAGTTTTCACCTAACAAGCGCAGCGGAATTGAAGCAATGGTACGTACGTTTTGGGTAATATCTTCACCGTTAGTGCCATCGCCACGCGTAGCACCGCGCACCAATACACCATCGCGATAAAGTAAACTAACGGCAATGCCATCAAGCTTTACTTCACAAGCGAATTCAATTTCTTCCGTAGTTTTAAGGCGATCTTGTAAGCGCTTATTGAATGCAAGCAAATCTTCATCACTAAAAGCGTTATCTAAAGATAACATCGGCATTTCGTGCACAACGGTGACAAATTCACTGAGCGGTGCTGAACCAACTCGTTGAGTTGGCGAATCGGGCGTGATTAATTCTGGATGTTCGGCTTCAAGGTTTTTTAAACGCTGCATTAATCGATCATATTCAGCATCGCTTATTTGAGGGTCGTCAAGGCCGTGGTATCTGTGGTTGTGATAGTTTATATCGGAGCGAAGTTGTTCAAGCTCAGCAGAAACATCGGGAAAGAGAGAGAGACTAGACATGAAATTGTTCCGAGTTTTACCGTAGGATGGGTGGAGTGAAACGATACCCATCATTTCAAATAAGACAGCGGTGGGTATCGTTACACTCCACCCACCCTACAAACTACACAACAATTAATTAGCGTGGACGACGAAACAATTTCTTGCGTTCAAAATCGCGAATGCGTTGACGAGAATGCTCAAGCGTTTGCTTGGTCATTGCACTGCGCTGTTCATCTTTTAATTCGCCACCCAGAGTTTGCGCAATTGCCTGCGCTGTTTCTGCCATTAAATCGAATGACTGCATTGAGTCCGCATCAATCGGTAATGTCATAAACAAACTCACACCGGGTGTGGTGAATTCGTCCATAGCATCTAAATCGAAGGTGCCGGGTCTTACCATATTAGCCATACTGAACAACAAGGCGCCATCGCCCTTGGTGTCGCTGTAGCGATGGAAAATATCCATGCTGCCGTAGCGTAAACCGCATCTTAAAACGATATCCAACAAATCGGCGCCATTAAACATCTCGCCTTTTTGCGCCATTATGTTGATGATCAAAACTTCTTCTGGCTCAGACTGTGGCGCAGCCGCTTTAGTTTCTTCTTCCGCTTCATCTTCTAGATCATCTTCAAATTCATCTTCTTCTGAATAACCATCTTCTTCAGAATCGTCTTCATCATCAGCGTCGAAATTTTCTTCGTATTCTTCGAGCTCTTGATCGTATTTATCATCATCCTCGTCATAATCTTCCTGATCATCTTGCTCGGTATAAAGCTCACTTTCTAAATCGTCATCCTGTGCTGAAAAAATTGGTTCAATACGACCATTTTCATCGGTGTGAGAGTCATAGCCTTCACTATTTTGGTGATCGACTGACTCCATCAAAATAGGTACAGATTCATCTAAATTTAAACGGGTTTGTTCGGGTGTACGTTTAGCAATTTCTTCGCGGCGGCGCTGTTCTTTTAATTCGCGTGCAGTCAGCTTTCTTTCACGCTGCATACGCTCAGAGGGATCACGCACGGCAACCACGCGCGCGCCACCGTTGGGCAATTCGCTAATGTAACTTGGTGGCGGCTCATTCGATTCTTCGTAATCCGGTTCTGGATTTCTAATGCGCTTTTTCAACGCAGGTGAAACATCAATGCGATTGCGGCGATTAATCATAAAACGACGAATCCCGTCGCCCACAACCAAAACCAACAATATGACGATCACGACAGTTAGCGTATTGAACATAAAGTTATCCGTCTTTTAAGTAGAAAATTACTCTAGTTAAATAATGAATTTTTTATTAAGAAGCCGCCAATTCGGCTGCTTCATCCACATCCACAGTAACCAAGCGAGAAACACCTGGTTCATGCATGGTAACCCCAAGCAATTGATGCGCCATTTCCATCGCATTTTTGTTGTGGGTAATATAAATAAATTGTACTTGCGCCGACATTTCTTCAACCATGCGCGCGTAGCGGCCTACGTTGGCATCGTCGAGCGGCGCATCTACTTCGTCTAGCATACAGAATGGCGCAGGGTTCAAACGGAAAATCGAGAACACCAATGCAATTGCTGTTAGCGCCTTTTCACCACCCGAGAGCAAATGAATTGTGCTGTTACGTTTGCCCGGTGGGCGCGCCATAATGGTGATACCGGTATCCAATAAATCTTCGCCGGTTAATTCCAAGTATGCATGGCCGCCACCGAATACTTTGGGGAACAGCTCTTGCAAACTTTTGTTCACTTGATCAAAGGTTTCTTTAAAGCGCGTACGTGTTTCGCGATCAATTTTACGAATCGCATTCTCTAGAGTTTCCAGCGCTTCATTCAAATCTGCATTCTGCGCATCTAAATAGTTTTTGCGCTCAGATTCAGTTTTGTATTCATCGATAGCGGCAAGGTTGATGGGGCCAAGGCGAGTAATACGACCAGCCAAAGCCTCCAACTCTTCTTCAATCGGTTTAATTTCTGTACCTTCTGGAATTTCTGCAATAATGGTTTGCAGATTTAAATCTTCCTCTTCGAGCTGTTCAACAATCGCATTGCGTTGATCTTCAAAACGCTGCGCCGCCAAACGCTCTTGTTCAAGGTGCGCTCGCACGGCTTGAACTTCTTGCTCAGCACGATTACGACCCTGCTCTGCATTGCGCAACTCGTGCTCAACAGTTTCCAGTGCGCGGCGCGCTTCAGTTAATGCAGCTTCAACCGATAAACGCTTACCGAGGTTTGCGTCTAGCTCTAATTTGTATTCTTCGATAGGATCGCGGTTTTCGCTGAGCGTGGCGATTAATTGTTCACGACGTTCTTGCAAGCGATTAGTTTGTTCGCGCAAGCGACCAATACCTAAACGAATACCATCCAATTGCGTTTTTAGCGATTGGAAACGCATCGCTAATTCGTGGGCTTTGTCTTTATCATGACGAGCACGTTGACGCGCTTGGTCAAGCCCCGTGCGAATATCATCACGCTGTTGCAATAAGTCTTCGCGCAGATCGGTATCCTGCCCCATCATCTCAATCGCTTCGCTCAGAATCATGCGCGCTTCTGAAAGATGCTCTGCCTCTTGCTCAAGTTGTTCGCGCGCTTCACGAATTTCGTTCTCTGCGCGCTCGCGGCGCATACTTACTTGCTCAACACGAACTTGTTTAGCAGAAAGCTGTGAGCGCAACTCGCCGTAACGACGACTTTGTTCGTCTGCCTCGCGTCGCAAAGTTTCGCGGCTTTGTTCGGATTCTTTAATGTGTTGGCGACCTTCCTCGAGCTGCACGCTCAAGGTTTCAACTTTTTCTTCGGCATCGATAATTTTTTCAGACAGCTCTTCAATTTCTTGTTTGCGGGCAATGACGCCTGAGCTTGCATCTGAATCGCGTGCTACACGCAACCAATGTGCGCCCAACCAAATACCGTCTTTGGTAATAACGGATTCGTGTGCTGATAATTGGCTGCGCAATTGCAAAGCTGCAGGTAAGTCTTCAGCAATATAAATACCGTTTAATAAACCAGCAGCATCCCAATCGGCTGTGACTTTGCTGCTTAATAGCGCTGCTTTTTTGGCATCACTCGCCGCTGATTTTGCGGTGGTATCAAATAAAACTAATTCGCCTTGGGTTAGATTACCGATAACCGACGTGACCGCATCCAAACCCTTTACGCAAACTGCTTGCAAGGTATTGCCAAGAACAGTTTCGAGGGCTTTATCCCAACCCTCTTGCACGCTGACAGATTCAGCAAGACGCGGTTGGTTTGTTAAATTTTGGGCGGCGAGCCATTGGGTAACGGCTTTATTTTTTTCGCCGAGCGCAGCTTGTTGCAGTGCATCTAATGATGCATGACGGCCACGCATGGTTTGCAATTGGCTACGAACTTGATCTAACTCGTTGCTGATGCGCGTGTTGTCATTGCGACGCTGATCAAGTTGTTCGGTAATGGTTTCTACACGGCTGCGTTTTTCATCCGCAACCAAATCCAACTCCGCAAGTTGCTCAGTAAGCTGACCAATTTCTTCGTCGATACCGTCAATTTGCAAATTCGCCTTTTCTTCTTTTAGTTTTTCGATGCGTTGCAGTAAGCGCTGTTGAACTTGCTCTAAGTGCTGAATACGCGATTGCTGTACTTCGGCTTTTTGACGCGGCTCAGATGCGCGTTGGTTGAACGCATCCCATTCATTTTGCCAGCGCTGCATGGCTTCTTCAGCATCCAGCAATACTTCATTTGAACCTTCTTCGGCGGCTTTCACCAATTCCAAATCTGGCTCAATAATCAGCAACTCTTCTTCCCAGCCTTCGGCTTTTTGGGAATCGATCAATAAGTTTTCTTCAGCTTCTTTGCAGTCGCGCTGGGTTTGATCCAAATCGGCTTGCAGTTGGCGCGAACGCTCTTTTGCGTGATGAATGGTTTGTTCGATGCGCGCTATGTCAGCACCAATTGCATAATAGCGGCCCTGCACTTCGTTGAACTTATCGCCCATCTCTGTGTATTGGCTGCGGTATTTTTCGATTTGGGTATCTTTGTTAACTTGATCCGTTACAAAAGATTCCATGCGTAATTCTAAATCGCGAATCGAGATTTGTTTGGCTTTGGCTTGCTCATCTAAAATTTGGTATTTGAGCGCTTGCAATTGCGCTTTTAATAAGCGCTCTTCCTTTTTGTATTCGGTAAACTTTTCAGCGGATTGAGCTTGGCGTTGCAAACGTGAGAGCTGACGTTCAAGTTCATCGCGAATATCGGTTAAACGCTCAAGGTTTTCTTGCGTGCGGCGCATGCGGCTTTCGGTGTCACGACGGCGTTCTTTGTATTTTGAAATACCGGCAGCTTCTTCGATGTAAACGCGCAAATCTTCAGGCTTGGCTTCGATCAGTTTAGAGATCATGCCCTGTTCGATAATGGCGTAACTGCGTGGGCCTAAACCTGTACCGAGGAAAATATCGGTGATGTCACGGCGGCGGCATTTAGTGCCGTTGAGGTAGTAATGATTTTGCGCATCGCGGGTTACTTTGCGTTTAATAGAAATTTCAGTGAAGGCGGCGTATTCGCCCAATAAAGTACCGTCACTATTATCAAATACGAGCTCGATAGATGCCTGACCGACGGGTTTACGGCCGCTGGAGCCGTTAAAAATAACGTCGGTCATGTTTTCGCCGCGCAGGTTTTTGGCGGAGGACTCGCCCATTACCCAACGCACAGCATCAATGATATTGGACTTGCCGCAGCCATTAGGGCCCACAACAGCACACAAATTGCTGGGAAAGTTGACCGTGGTAGGGTCAACAAACGATTTAAAGCCTGCCAGCTTGATGCACTTTAGCCGCATAGTTCCGTGTCACTCGTGAATTCGTTATGTTCTTTCGTTATTGAGCAGGGGGCTGCTAGTCGCTTGATTTCATTATTATTTAAGTGAAAGCGCGACCGACTCAAGAAACCTGTAAAAGGCTCGATTCTACACGCTTGCGGGCGGCTTACGAAAGGCATTTGCGCCCAATTTGGGAGGGAAAAAGCGGAAACTGCAACAACCTGAGTAAATTCTGCTCAACCCTGTTTTGGGTTGAGCAGATAATCAGCAAAATTAGGGGCTTTAGAGCGATGCGAGCACTTTCTAGGTGATAACGAAAATTCCCTGATCAGATAATCCAAGCCCCCTCCAAGTCGTTTGGGCTAGGACTTCAAAACAACTTTCTTACCGGTTTTTACCGCCAGATAGATTGCATCAATAATTTTTAGGTCTTTTAGCCCCTCTTCACCATCAACCGGAATTATGGGCTTCTTATTTCCAAGGATGATTGCGGCCATTTCATCCATTTGGGCGATCTGGTGCGGCACATGGGGATAATTCAACTCGCCCTTGTGTGTTCGTGCCTTGATGGGCCCGTAGCCAAAAGCAGGTCGCAGCTCGCCAAAGCCTTTTTGACCATTCACTAAAAAGCGATCGAGATTACTGATGTTGTAACTGGAAACACAAGTCGCCAAGGCTCCGTTTGGAAAGCCAAATTGGAATTGGATAGTTTCGTCCACTCCTTCTTTGAATTTGGTTGGGTTGGTTTTTGTTTCCTGAGCAGTTACCCAAATAGGCTCTTGACCAACCATATAGCGCGCACCGTTAACGGCATAAATACCTACATCCATTAATGCACCGCCGCCGGCTAACTCTTTGTTGAGCCGCCATTGATTAGGGTCGCCGATGGTAAAACCCGTAGCTCCTTCGAAGGATAAAATTTCACCAAATTCGCCTTGGCTTCGCTGACGAACAATCTCAAGCGTGTTCGGCTCAAAATGCATACGATAACCAACCAACAATTTTACATTGGCCTTTTTACAGGCATCGATCATCACCTGCCCTTCTTTTGCGTTTAACCCCATAGGCTTCTCGCAAATAACATGTTTGCCGGCATTTGCAACACGTATAACTTGATCGCGATGAAGTGCATTAGGTGTAATCACATAAACCGCATCTATATCCGGATTATTTTTAATTGCGTCAAAATTTTCGTAGTTGTAGCAATTGGCGGGGGGAATATTGTATTTGGTCTGCCATTCGGAAATTTTTGAGGGTGTGCCGCTAATGACACCCACTACCTTAGCTTTTTTACAGAACTGCATAGCCTCAGCTACGCGACGACCATAACTGCCAAGCCCCATAATGGCGACTCTTAACGCAGGGCCGTCGTAAGATTGACCTATTAGACCAGTTGTAGACGCTGAAACTTGGCCCGGTAAATTTAGAACGAGAAATGAAGCAGTGAGTTTTTGTAAAAAGTCGCGGCGAGTACTCATATCATAAATCCCTATTGGAGGTGATATTGCAAAAGCGTCACATGAAAAGTGTCACATAAATTGACGTTCCCAAATATCACGGAGACAAATGAAAACCTATAGACTCAATGCAAAACGGGCTCACAAGAATACAGGCAAACGCTTAACTCATTCAATCCACTAGCACCATTCGCCGCTACAGGTATTATTAAAAATTGAAAACTTACGTAAAGGACTTAGCAATTTTTTAAGGTTTTACTTCATTTGCCGTAATTTGCTCGTTAATTTGTAAATCAATTTTTTCGGGTATTGCTTTCATAGAGATCGGCCCCTGTTTTGCCAACCAATCTCCCACTTCTGCTTTTGCTGAGCCAGATGGCGAAATGCGCGCAATAACTTCGATATCGCCAGCATTTGCGAGACTGGAAGCTGGCGACATGGCCATGGTTTCATCCAACTGAATTGTGGTCGGTAAATCACTCACTTTAATACGAGCAATTGCCAGCGGCATGGGCGAGCCCTGCCAAGCGCGAGCGTAAACAAAGAGGGTTTGATCTGGTTTAGCTTTAACCTTTGCGCCCAAGCTCACTGCAACTTTAACGGCATAGGCCGATTTAGCCACTAAATCTTCCAGCTTACCGCCTTCAGCAATAAAGGACTGCTTGGCTTTTTCTATACCTGCGGATAAAGCGCGACCGCCCTGTGAATCAGGCCCTGAGATGTCTACGGTTTTTTGCCAATATTTAATCGCTGTAGGGTAATCCTTGCGGTTGTAAGCATCTATGCCGAGCAAGCCTAAAGCCATAGTATTTTTAGGCTCGAGCGTCACTGCGCCTTTTGCTAAATCCGCCACAGGTGGCGTAATTTTATTGCCGTCGCGCAAAAATATCGCCTGCGCTAACTCAGCCATAATCATCGCCGATTGCGAATCGAGTGTTAACACGCGCTGGTAAGCCTTTGCTGCCTCAGCAAAATTACCGACCTCCATTTGTGCGCGCGCCAGCAAAAATAAATATTGAATATTATCTGGCTTATCTTTTAAACGATCTTCAAATTCAACGATTAATTGTTGCACGCGAGCAGGATTGGGATCGCGGTTTTGCAACATGTCTTGGTAATCTTGCTGTAGCTTTTCTTGTTGCAGAGTTTGAATATAAACATCTTCTGAACTGCTGTGGTGCTGATAAAAGAAAACACCACCGATCAACATTAAGGCGCAAAAACCAAGCACAAGATTAACACCCAAATACTGCGAAGATTTTTTCTGCAACGCATGCAAGCTTGCTTCGTCATCCAACAGATTGCGCTCAAGCTCTAATTTTAGCTGTGCAAATTGCGCTTCATCTATAGCTTGCGATGCAAGGCTATTTTCCAGCTC
>DAOORH010000034.1:0-14712 GCA_035389145.1 Cellvibrio sp. | reverse complement strand
TGTTGTACTCTTGGCCGATAAGCGTTACGCCTTCAGCAATTAATTTGTGAATCAACAACTCTTCTTGAGTGCGCGCGTGAATATTTTCGGCGATAGGAATGCAAATAAAATAGGCGACTAAAATCCCGTAAAGCGTTGAAGTCAATGCAACAGGAATAGTGCGCAAAATAACACCCGTATCACCAATGCCCGCCAGCATTCCCACTAAACCAATGACGCCGCCCGCAACACCAAACGCTGGTGCAAGAATGGCCATATGGCGAAATACGCGTTCTTGCAGTGAGCGGCGTTGCTGGAAAAAATGAATCTCGGTATAGAGCGCATCGCGCAGTTCATCTACATTAAAACCATCCACTAACATGGAAAGGGCGCGTTTTAAAAATAAAACACTGGCACGTTCTTCATTTTGTTCCAATGCGAGCAAACCATCAATTTTTGAAAGTAGCGATAAGTGTAAAAGTGAATCAACTATTTCTTTCGCGCTGGGCACTTTGGTTTTGTAGCTGTTAATGGCAACTCGCGTCGCAACTCGCAATACGTTAATGGGATAGCTAATAAAAACTGCGCCCAAGGTGCCCCCAATTACCACTACCAAACCTTCAAGGTTAAACATGAGCGTGCGGCCATCGCCAATCAGCATGCTGCCAATTAATAGCAGCGTACAAATGGCAATACCAATAACTGAGTGATTGAAGGTTTTCATAGCGTGCTCTTTATGGATTGCGACTTATGGATTGTATGTGTAACGCGTAATAATAATTTCAACGCGGCGATTTTTAGCTTTGTTAGCAAGTGAGTCATTGGCAACGGTGGGTTGATAATAAGAGTGGCCAATAACCGTAAAGCGCCCGGGTTCTACATTTCCGTATTGAATTAAATAACGTGCAACCCGCGCAGCGCGTGCTGCCGATAATTCCCAGTTGGTGGGGTAGGCGGGGTTGCTTACAGGAAAGTTGTCGGTGTGGCCTGCCACTTCAATTTGGTAATTATTGGCCGCAATAATTTTTGAGAGATCGCGCAAAAAAGAAATCGCCTCTGGCTTTAAATCGGCCTTGCCTAAATCAAATAATAAATTGCCGCGCACGCTGACTTTAATGGATTGGTTATCGGTGAGCACAACATCTATATCATCCAAGTTCGCTTCGGTAACGAGGTTCTTACTTAAACGCAAAATATCTTCAATGGGGATTGCTCCCGCATCGGCTTTTTCAAGAGCTTGGGGCGCAGGGCTTATGTCTGTTGTTTGCTCTTTCGGTTGATCTACGGGATTGGGTTCTGTAGGGGTTTTCTCTTTAGAACGCAAATCGTCTTGCGGCTGTGCTTGGGTGATTGTGCTTTTAGGCGGCGGTGGTTGGACATGTTGTTTGGGTTGTGGATTTGTATCTTTTTTAAAAAGCTCAGACACATCGCGCTCGGCTAAATTCGTCGCCAACATCACTGCGAACATCACCATCATCACCATCATTAGATCTGCCCAAGGCACAGCCCAGTGCGATGGCATTTCAATATTGCTTAAATCTGCATTAGTGGAATCATGGCGATTATTACGCGCAGCAAAAGCCCGCCGCGCTTGTGACTCGCTCGGTGTAACAGGTTTGGCCTGCAAAGGGTCTAGAGTAGGGTCTATCGGCATGATGGCATCCAAATAAGATGCCTTAAGCTAAGCACAAGACTGGCATTTGGACAAATTTAGACGTTCTACGAAGAACTAACAAATGTATCTTGCGTTCTAAGCGCGCCACTCATTTGGCTTGTGTCGCGCCGCGGTGGATTATTGCATTTTAAGATAGGGCTCAATATTTTCAGCTCTCGATGCATCAAGATCCATTTGGCCGCACAAGTAATAATCCTGCTTCTTTATTTTTCTTGATAATGCCTTGTATTCAACATTAGCTTTTTTAATGTCCGCATCACTTAGGCTTAGTGCACTCATTCCTTGCTCAATGGACTTCAGGGCACCAAGTGAAAATGTTTGTCTCTGGGCTAACATTAACCACGCATAGGCTTTTATGTCGCTTTTTTCAAAACCATTTTCTCCTCTTTTGTAGAGGCCGGAAATTGCCGCTTGAGCCATAGTATCTCCCTTTTGGGCAGAAGCTTTAAACAGCTTCACTCCTTCTTCGTTGTTTTTTTCAATCATATTGATTACCGCCAGCATTGCTTCAGAACCAGTGCAGCCAGCCGTAGCAGACAATGATAAATACTCTTTTGCGGCAGAACGATTTTCTCGTGAAAGAGCCATCCCATACAGAAACTGGGCAGAAGGATCACCTTTGTCAGCGATAGTCTTTAGCGAAGATAAAAAATCCTCCGGTGAATTTGTTCCTAGAGATTTTTCATGATGATTCTTTTTCAGTAGCTCTATAAATTCAGGGGTAATGGTGGCTTCTTTGGCGGAAGCAATGGAACACATGAAAGCCAATATAGATATAAATAAATATTTCATGATTCAATTTATATCCCTAAGATTTAATCAATTGGTGGTGCGGACATTCGCGTAGTGATACTCGTTAAAAAATAACCCGTCTTTATAAATAGCTTTTTCAAATATTGCTTCTAATTTAAAGCCGCATTTTTCTAAAACTTTTGCGGAGGCTGTGTTGCCTTCAAAAACCGACGCATATAATCTAACTAGATCTGTATTAAGAAATAGAGCTTTAGAAAACTCAGCTAATGCTTCTGAAGCAATACCTTTGCCCCAGTAAGGTTTGGCAACCCAATAGCCAACTTCAGCAGATTTTTGCCTTTCGAATTCACCGCGAATGGCACTTATTGAACCGACCAACACGCCATTTTTTGTTATGGCTTTAGCAATGCCAATTTTACTACCGGTATTTACCCACCAAGTAGCTGCTTCTTTCGTGTATGGCTGCGACAATCTTGCTGATAAATATTCTGTCACGGAGTCTTCGTTCAAATAAGAAACTAAAAGCTCTTCATCCTCGGTTAAAAAATCTCTCAGTCCAATCATTCTTGTTCTCATAAGGTTGCGGTAATTTCTGTCCAGCGGAGCGAAACGGAACCATGTTTGATGGCCTGTTAGAGCATTTACTCGCCGTTCAGTTCCGCTTTTAGATTATAGGATTTAATAGTATTACCTTCATATTCTATAAATATGTAAGAACAAGATGCGACCAAAGGATATACGAATATACATTTGTTAGAAGGCTTTTCCTGCTACTTCATTTGCTTATTTTAAATATTAGAACTTCGCATTTGGTGTTAATTTTTCACACTGCTTAAGCCGTTCCATATTCATTATCATAACGCCAAGCAAAACTTTTTCATCCTTCGGATTCATTGATGCTTTACGATATTCCGCTTCGCTCATATCATTTACGATAACATTTGCAAAACAATCGCAGAATAGTTCGGTATCACCTTTGATATTCCCCTTTTTCTGCATGCTTTGACCACACCCTGAAGCTACTCCAAGCTTGAACTCAGTTCTATCTTCCTTTTTTGTCGATGTGCATGCAGAAATCATAAAAAGTAAAGCTATAAAATATTTTTTCATTTTTGTATTCTCGAATATTTAAAGCCGCGACTTGAAAACTGTCCAGCGCCGATTGATGCTTGAGCGATTTGTTACGTGATTTTGTACTTGCGAAGGATTCTAATAGAGAGAGGTATAAAACCACAACACTAAATCCGAGCCTGCCGAAGTAAACCTACAAAACATTAATTTAATACCGTATACCTAATTTTTTAATAGAGAACGTTCTTTCCTTGCATCATCAATGCCACCAGAGTTAGAAACGTTTGTATAGCCTGCTTCTTTAAGTTTTGACATTGCTATGCCAGCTCGTCGGCCACTTTTACAGTACAAGTGGATCTCAGTATTTTTTGGGATAACAAATTTTTCAACGTTGGGTACTATTTCTTCATATGAAATTCTAATGTCCCCATTGATGTGGTCTTGGTTATATTCTTCAGCGGTTCTGACATCTATCCATACGGTCTCAGCAATCGCTAAAGATGTGAAAAACATTGAAAGCAAAATAACTAGTATTTTCTTCATAATCATCTCCCAGATGAAATTAGAATTGAGTTGAGCGACACGTAACAGTTTATTAAACAGCGCCAACTATATAACCCGCTGCATTCAAATCCAAGTTAATTCAACGCCTTATCTGCCCTCAACCTATCCACCATTAAATCTACAAAGCTGCGGATTTTTGCGGAGGCGTAGCGGCCTTCACGGTGAATAACGTGAATGGGAATGTTGGGTTGTTCAAAATCGCTTAATACAGTTTCTAGGCGGCCATCCGTCACATGTGGTGCAATTTGGTATGAGAGCAAGCGTGTAATACCAAAGCCAGTAATGGCGGCTTCTATAGCGGCATCGTTGGTGGCAAAACTTAAGCGGGGTTTAACACGGGTATTAATGCCATCAGCAAATTTCCATTCGGTTCCCGCATTTAATCCGTTCGCAGTAATAATGGTGTGCTGACTTAATTCGTCGGGGTGTTTGGGTGTGCCTGCGCGGGCTAAATAATTCGGTGCGGCACAGACCACTCGCTTTACGGAGCCAACTCGAATGGCGCGCATGCTTGAATCGGCAAGCTCGCCAATGCGAATGCCTACATCTAAACCTTCTTCTAATAAATTCACCACGCGATCTAAAAAGAGCGCGTTCACTTCCATCTTGGGGTAGCGATTTAAAAAATCGATGACGCCCGGCAACACAAATAATTTGCCGAACAACACTGGCGCAGTAACGGCGAGATGGCCGCTGGGTTCGCCGTTAATGCCGGTGGCCGCTTCGTCCGCCTCGGCAATCTCCGCGAGTATGCGTTTGGCATCGTCCAAGTAGCGTTTACCGGCATCTGTCAGGCGCACATGGCGGGTGCTGCGGGTTAGCAGTTTTACCCCCAAGCGCGTTTCCAAATCGGCCACCGCGCGCGTTGCTACGGGTGGCGATACTCCTAATTTACGTGCGCCTGCCGCAAAACCTTCGCACTCAGCAACGCCCACAAAGACTTGAAGTTCGGTGTACCTATCCATCGATTATTCCTATTTTGAAAATAATGAATTGCTTTTTGTGAGTATTCTTTATTTGGTGGGCGCTTGGCAATATGGATACAGCATGAATTTATACGTGATTTTTAGGGAGCCACTTATGCCTCGCGCCTTTGCCGACATTACCTTTACCGAAAGTGTAAAAGCTACGCAGCAGCGTTACGGCAGCCGCGAGCAGAATAAGCACTTTGAATTTGCCGATGACCCACGCAATAGTTTGGGTGAAAAGGAAATTCAGTTTATACAAGCGCGCGATAGTTTTTATCAGGCGACGGTGAGTGAAAATGGTTGGCCTTATGTGCAGCATCGCGGTGGGCCAATTGGTTTTTTAAAAGTGTTGGATGAGCGCTATTTTGGCTATGCCGATTTTCGCGGAAATTTTCAATACATCAGCGTTGGCAATATTAATCACGATGATCGCGTCAGTTTAATTTTGATGGATTATGCCCATCGTCGCCGTTTAAAAATTTGGGGTCACGCGCAAATTGTTCATCAAGCAGAAAATCCCGAGCTAATGGCCTTGCTAAGTCATGCCGAATATGGGGCGACTGTAGAACGCGGTGTCGTTATTCGCGTAGAAGCTTTGGAATGGAATTGCCCGCAGCATATTACCCAGCGTTTTACGGACGCTGACATTGAACAAGTGCTGGCGCCTTTAATTGAAGAAAACAAAATGTTAAAAGCGCGGCTTATGGCACGTGATCAGTAAGTTAATCATTCGGAGAAGATTATGTTAGAGCTATTTGAATTCGGCCTATCGGGTAATTGCCACAAAGTTCGTATGCTGTTATCGCTGCTCGGTGTAGATTATAAAAGTCAGCTGTTAAATGGTGCAGAGCGCGAACAAAAATCTGCCGCTTATTTGGCGATGAATCCATTCGGCTTAGTGCCAGTGTTAAAAGATGGCGACAAAATTATTCGCGATAGCCAAGCCATTCTGGTTTATTTGGCGCGCACTTATGGTGCGAAGCATTGGTTTCCCAATGATGCTCTAAAAGCGGCCGAGATTACTGCGTGGCTTTCCACGGCAGCGAATGAAGTTGCACGCGGGCCGAATGCCTTGCGTTTGCATTACAAATTTGGCCGCGCGATTAATATTGAAGAAGCAGTAATTATTACTGAAAACTTGCTTAGCGTATTGAACACACATTTAGCGCAACGCGAATGGTTGGCAATGGATGCTATGACGATTGCGGATATTGCCGTTTATCCGTACATTGCGTTAGCTAATGAAGGTAAGGTAGACCTCACACCTTATACGCATATTAAAAATTGGTTGGCACGAATAGAAGCACTAAGCGGGTTTGTTTCCATGCCCGGTATTCAATTAAGTAAATCTTAATTTTTTTGGAGAGAACAATGGTAAACGAAGAATCCCGCCCACCCTTTCCGCCCTTCTCCCGCGAAACCGCTATTCAAAAAGTGCGCGCGGCGGAGGATGGTTGGAATAATCGCAACCCGCAAAAAGTGGCGTTGGCCTACACACCCGATAGCCAATGGCGCAATCGCAATGTGTTTCTTAACGGGCGCACTGAAATTGAAAATTTTCTCACGCAAAAATGGGCGGGCGAAAATGAGTATCGCTTGATAAAAGAATTGTGGGCGTTTGAAGGCAATCGCATCGCGGTACGTTTTGCCTATGAGTGGCATAACGATAAAGGCGAATGGTTTCGCTCTTACGGCAATGAAAATTGGGAATTCGATGCGCAAGGTTTAATGCAGAAACGCTATGCGAGTATTAATGATTTGGCAATTACAGAGAGCGAGCGAAAATTTCATTGGCCACAAGGCCGCAGGCCAGATGAGCACGCGAGTTTAATGGAATTGGGTTTGTGACGTCTAAGCATTATTGGGCAGCGGCGTTAAGCTTCACGCGACAGAGAATTTTCGGCGTTGGCCAATACTGCTTTTAAGCCTTCAAGCTGAATGGGTTTAGTGGTAAATGCATTCATGCCTGCGGCGAAGGCGCGTTCACTGTCTTCTTTTTGTGCGCCAGCAGTAAGTGCAATAATCCACGGCTTGGTTGCGTCTTGCGTCTGTTGGCGAATTAATTTTGCGGCGGTATAGCCATCCATTCTCAGCATTTGAATATCCATAAAAATAATATCGAAATCGATTGTTTTACACTGCTCGACAGCTTCCTCGCCATCGGCCACTGATGCGAAATTGGTGTAACCTAATTTCTTCAGCATCATGGCTATCACCATCTGATTAACCGTGTTGTCTTCAACAATTAAGATGCGGGTATTTTTTGTGGTGAGCGGTTCAGCGCGTTTGGGCTTTATAATCTGTTGCGCGCTGACTTTACCCATAACTTGCGCAATGGTTTTATGCAGAATGCTATTGCGCACCGGCTTTAATAGGCAGGCATCTATATGATGCATGTCATCTTTTTGGGTAGTGGCGCTGCTTAAGATAATAATCGGCTTATTAAACATATGCGGCAGCTGTCTTATTTTCCCCGCTAGATCACAGCCATTGGTTTTTGGCATGCAGAAATCCAATAGCACTAAATCATATTCGTGGCCGAAGGCTAAATTCTCTAATGTGGTTTCGGGTGAGTGGAATGCGGCGGGAATCATGCCCCATTGCATAACGGTATTGGCGAGTACTTTGCGGTTAGTGGTGTTGTCATCCACAATCAAGACCCGAATACCTTTTAAATTGGTCATTTCATTGGTGTGGCTGCCATCGTTATCCTGCACTTCAAAATCTAGCGTAAGCGTTAAATAAAAAGTTGTGCCTTCACCCAATACACTTTTAAACCAAATATCGCCTTCCATCTGTTCAACAATTTTTTTGCAAATAACCAAACCTAAACCCGTGCCCCCAAATTTACGGGTAATACTGCTATCGGCTTGTGAAAAGGCATTAAATAGATTGCTTTGATTTTCCTCGGAAATACCAATGCCGGTATCTTTAATGGTAATAAGCAAACCGCAGCGGTGCTTATAGCTATCAATTGTGGTCAGCGAGACATCAATAAATATTTCGCCCTGATTGGTAAACTTAATCGCATTGCCAACTAGATTGTTAATAATTTGACGAATGCGTGTGGCATCGCCGTTGAGTGTTAGGGGTACATCGGCTTCAATGAAGTAATTAATTTCTAATTGTTTGTCGGCGACTTGTTTGCTGAACAACTCAATACAATCTTCGATAAGTAATCGCAATTGAAAGGGGGAATTTTCTAAATTGATTTTTCCCGCTTCAATTTTTGAATAATCCAAAATATCGTTGATCAATATCAACAAGCTCTCGCCCGAGGATTGAATAGTGTGTACCAGTTGTTCTTGCTCTGTGGTAAGTAGGGTGGAGCCCAGTAGCGAAGCGCAGCCAATTACGCCATTCATAGGTGTGCGAATTTCATGACTCATAACCGCTAGGAATGAACTTTTTGCCTTCGCTGCTTGCTCGGCTTCTTGTTTGGCTTTTTCCAAGGCCTGTTCGGTTTTAACCAACTCAGTAATATCGCGCGTTAAGCCGACTAGACCTATGGCTTCATTGGATGCGTTATAGAGAGGCACTTTTTTGGTGTCTGCATAAATTTCGTTTCCATGTGTATCAAAGTGTTTCTCACGTTTGTGAATAGCTATGCCACTACGCAGCATTTCCTGTTCTTGTTCAAAAATCGTTTGTGCGGCTTCTTGGGTAAAAATGCCAGAATTAAAATCTGTTTTTCCGATAGCCTCAGCTAAGCTGGTGAAGCCATGAAAGCCATACCAACTTTTGTTTCCGCCTCTAAAGATTGAGTTGCGGTCTTTATAATAAAATCTATCCGGCAACTGATCTTGCAAATATAAAAAATGATTGGCCGCTTCAATCGCGCTGGTTTTGGCGGCGTGGCTATCGGATATGTCTGTCATTACACCACTTAGGCTATTACCAGCAGCTGTTTTACCTGAGGGGGTTACATGCAATAACATCCAGAGTGATGGATTGAGTGCGCTCGTCATCTCAACTTCACAGTGAAACTCTTGTTGAATTTTAATGGCGTTCAGCAGCGATTTTTTTATGGCTTCACGATTTGTTTCGGTAATGCAATTGAACAGTAAATTGGCGTTGCGCATCAACTCCGTGGGCGTTATCGCTAAATAGTGCTTAACACGCAGATTACAGTATTCAAAAACAATCTCCTCCTCTGCGGAGAGGCGGGTAGAAAAGATAATAGAAGGAAGCGCATCAATGAAATTCATTGCTTTAGCTCGGTGTGAGGTAGCTTAAGCATAGAAGATTACTCGCGCTTTACCATTAGCCTTTGGGGGGAGGATGGCGACTTCGTACTAACTACAACTTCCGCCTTACTAACATCCCATCCTCCGAATAACAGTCTATGTCTCTTATAAACACACAGAATAAAAATTGTCTTCATGTTGGATTTATGAACTAGTCTTAGGAATACCCCGTGCCTAATCACCTGCACCCAATTCCTAAATGCTTAAGGATTCACCATGTTTGGCTTTAATAAACAAGAACTTATGGCCGCGCAAGAAGAAATAGCTACCTTGCGCCGTGCGCTCAATACCCGCGATTCAGATTTGCAGGCGGCGAATCAAGAACTTGAAAAACTGCGCGGAACTATCAACAACGACAAGACCGAACTCGTGCGGGTGAAGGAATTGCTGGTGCAATTGCAAACCATGGCTGAGTCCATGAGCGCAGTTCAAGGAAGTCTTGGTGGTTTTGCTTCCAGTATGCGCGATGAGAAAGATCGTGCGGCTGACATGCAGCTTACCTCTGCAAGTTGCAGCACGGCGGTGAGTTTAATTTCCGGCCACTTGGGTAAGTTGGCGAATGATTCTCAAATTTCTGCTGCCCGTGTTGGCGAGTTAGACAGCCGCGCGCAACAAATTAGCGGCATAGTTAATTTGATTAAAGGCGTAGCCGATCAAACCAATTTATTAGCACTTAACGCCGCAATTGAAGCAGCGCGTGCCGGTGAGCAAGGGCGCGGCTTTGCGGTAGTCGCCGATGAGGTGCGCAGCCTTGCGCAACGTACCGCCCAAGCAACCGGAGAAATTTCAGCGCTGGTAAGCCAAATGCGTGAAGACAGTGCGGCAAGCCGCGAGCAAATTGTTTCCTTTGCACAGCAAGCGGATTCGTTTAGTAGCGATGGCGCCGAAGCGGCCAAAACTATTGGCCACATTGTGGAGATTGCCAAAGTTGCTGAAAAAACGACGGCGGTAGCCTCATTACGCGGCTTGTGTGAAGTAGCCAAGGTCGATCATATTTTATTTAAGTTTCGCGTGTATCGCGTGCTCTTCGATTTGTCTAACGATCAAGCGCATGATTTTTCGGACCACTCAAGTTGTCGTTTAGGCAAATGGTACAACGAAGGCGAAGGGCGTCAGCATTCGCATTTAAATGGCTATAAAGAAATGGATGAACCCCATCAAGTGTTTCATCGCGAAGCAAAGGCGGCCGTAGAGGCACATCGCCGTGGTAACCCAGATGCAACTATCGACGCTGTTAAACGTATGGAAGTAGCAGGCACTCGTGTGTTGGATGCACTTGAGCGTATGGCGCAATCAGGCGAGTCTTCTTTGCACCGTCATTGATTCAATTGGCAGTAATAAAAAGCCCGAGCAATTTTTTGTTGCTCGGGCTTTTTTTATGTATCTAAAGATCATATTTTTAAGTATTACAGTTGTGCCAAATATCCAATTCTAAAGCCGCCCCAGTGTTTGCCGTTTACATAAATTGGGCTGGAGAGATCGTGCACAATTTCGCCGGTATCGCGCTTATAGGTTTGCAGCAAAAAAATCTCGGTGTTATTTCCGCAACGCGAGCCAGTGCGGTCGCTAAAAATACGCTTAGTGCGGTTGCTGGCTAAATCTTTTTCATAGTTGCCCGTGAGCGGCTGGCTAAATTTTTTATTGTGGGTGGGAAAGTAGCCATTGATATCAACGGCACCGGCAAACACAATAAAATTATTTTCTACCAAAATAGGTTCTTGAATCTCGGGTAAATGCTGATCGGTGAAATTATCGAAACCCGTGCTGAATTTGGGCGGCTTGGTATTGGCAATCGGTTTGTAATTGAAATCAAACAGATCTCGCTCGGAAATTTTCCCACGGCGAATTGCATCTTCAAATAATTCGCCAATACGCTTAGCGGTAGAGATGGCAATATTCATCACCTGACTATTGCGGTCGCCTAACTCAAATAAATGTAGGTGACGAAAAATTCCTTCGGTTTGATTGGTTAAACCCAGAATTTTTTCAGAAGTACTTTCCAGCTCTTTATCTACCGATAGTATTGATTGATGCAAATTGTCGGCATTTGCTGAAATGCCGGAATTGGCTTGTTCGTGGTCGCGAATAATTTGCGTGACAACACTCATGGATTCAAAGGCTTCACTGCTATTAACCGACGCGGTTTGAATAAAGCTTGCCACTTCCTGAATTAAGTGATTCATCTGTTCGCCGGAACTCACGACATCATTCATGGCGGAGACAGAGGCTGCACTGTCCTGTGTAATTTCGGTAAGCAACTTTTCAATATTTTTGGTGGCCTGCGCAGTTTTATGCGCAAGGTTGCGCACTTCATCGGCTACTACGGCAAAACCTCGGCCTTGCTCACCGGCGCGCGCGGCTTCAATCGCGGCGTTAAGTGCGAGCAAATTGGTTTGTTGTGCTAACTGATTAATTACATCGGTAATGTTGCTAATGGATTGCGCTTGCTGTTGAAATTTCGCCAGCAGTGCGCTGGTTGCTGCAATTTGGCTATTAAGTGTTTGTTGCTGTTGATTTACGACGTTCAAATGCTGATGACTTTTTTGTGTTAGTTCGTAAACTTCTTGGCCTTGGGTTTGCGCGTGATTAATTTTTGAAGTGAGTTGATTGTTGCTGGATTCCAGCGCGCCAATGCGCTCGGCAATTTCTTTGGCGTGCTCCACTTGTTTACCCAAAGAGGCTGCGAGTTTTTCTAAAAAACTGGAGAGGGTTGCGCCGCCAATGGCGATGGAGGTGGCCGCAGTACTAATATTTTGCACGGCTTTGGTTTTTGCACCTCTGGATTCATCGGCCTGAGTTGCAGTAGTTGCTGCCGCTTGATCACTCGTAAATAAATAGCTTGCCGCCAAGGTTAATCCAAATACGACCAAGCTGATCATTAGCCCCATAAGGCTAAAACCGAAACTGAAAGCGACTATCAAGAAGTTCGCAAGGGCGCAGGCCCAAGGGAAGTATGTTTTCATAATGGTTGATGCCAAACGTTATTGTTATTGAGTCAGGTCTTAGATGTTTGATCGGCTATTTATCCGATATATCTATATTAGTTGCCAGCCGTGAAGATTACCAATTCCAGTGTGTAAAGGTTTATTGCTGAGATTTGAGTTTTGCCAGATGTTCGCGCATCAAGGTTAAGAAACGCGGCGTGTAGCCATCGTCTTCATAAATGGGGTTGCCCAGTTCATCTTCGCTGACTTGTTTTTTACCTTTGATATAGGGAAAGGCTTCCTGCACTTCATCTAACGCGCAATGTAATAATTCAGCCACGATTTCTTCAGATTTTAGTGCTGGAAATAAATCGGCAAGTGCGGCTAAACGTGCGGCATCGTGAATGGGAATTTCAATTTGCAAATTAACTTTGGGTGAATCGTCATCGCCTGTGCTTTGCCAATGATTGACCAGTTGACGGATTTTCATGTTCTGCTCCTTTGCATTCATTTATCTTAAGCATAGTGTGCGCACCAACCGCTGTCGAAAAGATACTGGCCTATATAGCAAAGCTAACCTAGCGCTGTATTCGGTAGAGGAAATAAGTCTAGAGATTCATCTCGCCCCAAAAACAAAAAAGCTGTTTACATTGGGCAATGTAAACAGCAAAGGGAGAACAACAGCGAAAGGGGTAGAACATAAAACAAGTGGAACGTTAAAAAAGTAAAAGTGAATTCATCAAATAATTAATAAACCAAGGTTTGAATCGCGCGGGCGGGAATATTTACGCTGGTTTCTTGGTTGCCAATAAACAAGCGATAGGCGATGGGCTTATCGGTTTGGTTCATGACCACCGTCGCCAAGCTGTTATCGCTATTGATAAATGAGGTAACCAGTAGCGTGCTGCGGCTGGCGGCGGCGCTTACACGTTCGGCAGCGGGGCGAATAAATTTAGAGAAGTGCCCCAAGTAGTAGTAGCTCGGTGTGTAGATCAGCTCGCCGGTTTTCGTATCGGCGTGGATTGGCGAGAAGCAGAAGTTGCCCACGTGATTGGGGCCGCCGTTTTGATCCAGCAAGATATTCCAGTCCGTCCAGCCTACGGCGCCCGAGTTGAAATCGTTGATGATCGCGTGGCCGTAGCGTTCGCCGTTAGGCCAGTGCTGGTAGCGCTCAGCGTTGAATTTTTCCACCGTGGCTTCGGTAAGCAGCAAATTAACATTGGGGTAAGCTTGGTGAACTTCGGCCACATTGCGGTTCAATGGCTCGCCACCGGTCCAAGTTTCGTACCAGTGGAAACCTACGCCCCACACGTATTTAGCCGCTTCTGGGTCGCCTAGAATGGTGTTCACTCGATGGTTGATTAAATCGCGGTTGTGATCCCAAACCACAATTTTCTTATCGCCTAAACCTTCTTTAGCCATAACGGGGCCGAGGTGGTTTTTAAGGAAATCGCGCTCTTCTTCAGCGCTGAAAATCATGGATTCCCAGGTTTGCTTGGCCATGGGTTCGTTCTGTACCGTAATACCCCAAATCGGTACGCCTTCTTTCTCGTAGGCTTTAATAAATTTGGTGAAGTAGGTGGCCCAGGCATGGTTGTATTCGGGTAATAACTTGCCACCTTGCAGCATGTTATTGGTGGCTTTCATAAACGCCGGTGCGCTCCATGGGCTGGCGTAGGTGGTAATTTTCCCGCCCGCTGCCGCAATGGCTTGTTTAATCATTGGCAGACGATGTTTTTTGTCGTGGGCGATGCTGAAGCTGGTCAGCTCTTTATCGCCTTCTTTGATGTAGGTGTAACTGCCGCTGCTGAAATCTGAGCTGTGAATAGTGGTGCGCAGCAGGCTGTAGCCTATGCCGGCCTTTTGGTCGTAATAGGCTTTGAGGAATTCGGATTTTTTGGCCGGTTTTAGGGTGCTAAACACTTCGGCACTGGCATCGGTAATCGCACCACCCATACCAAAAAAGGTTTGGAAACGCTTTTCGGGGTTTACGAATACGGCAATGTCGGTTTCCGGCGGTTGTTGGCCGGGCTTGAGGCTGAGTGTATCGGTCAGAGTTAAACGTTGAGCGCTATCTTTAGCGGTGGTGTAAACGCTAATGGATTTACTGGCTGCCGTTGCTGGTTCGGCGGCGCTGGCAAACGGTATTGCCGCCATCATGCTGATTAAAGCGGTGGTACAGAGGGGTTTTTTCATAGCTGTTCTCTCGGTTCTGTTGTTTTCTTGATTATGTTTTAAAGGCTTTGTTCGCGTTAAGTGTTGGGGTTTCTAACAGCGCACCAAGTCCCCCTCTTTGGAAAAGAGGGGTTAGGGGAGATTTGCTCTTACCGCTTTAAATCCCCCTAGCCCCCTTTTTCAAAGGGGGAACTCACTCCCTTCTTTCCAATAGGGTCTTAATGCCAACAGTCAACGCGAACAGAGCCAATAAAAAGTGGGGCAAGCAATACGCTCACCCCACTCCTATTGGCATTTTTTTAATTAGCCGCTTTCACCTCGAAGTAGTTAATGTTCCACTCCTTACCAATCGATTT
>DAOORH010000033.1:0-15103 GCA_035389145.1 Cellvibrio sp. | reverse complement strand
TTATATAACCCAGAATTTCGTATGTTAGCACCGAGTGAGTGAGTGAAAAATCAATAATAACAACACCTTAAGCTTATGGCATTAGGGTAATTCGCATACCAAAACAAACATACGTTTTTATTTTCACGCAAATATTCCAAAAAAACAAGTTACGGCAAATATCCGCATACATTTCAAGCAACAGAAAATGATAGCAATTTAGTTTCATTTTATTCCAACTTGCTGAGATTTAGCATCTTTATCAGTTACCGAGTTACATCATAGTAAATCGCCCCTTCAATATCGACTGCCTTAGAAGCGCTTGGCCACTGAGTAGCCTGACTACCTCAGAGCGTCAACCGCGTTTAAGATCGCGGAATGTAATGGTTGTTTCTAGAGAGAGTATAACGTTTATCAGCGCCGCTATTGCTATGGCTTGTTGACTAACACCCCTTTTCTTTAGCGCCTCAATCTGTCAATGTTGCTCGTAGGTCAGTTGCATTTAGGTTCTCACCACATATCTCTTGCCGGAGAAAAAGCGACGAGCTTACAGGCAGCTGATCTCTTTTCCTATACGGGTTGAGTTATGCACTTTGCGGTTGAATCCGCCTCATTAAATACACTCGATATTCTATTATTTAAAAAGACAGGAACTAACAATGAAAGGATGGATTTACATAATGTCCGACAAATCAATGCCGGATTTAATAAAAGTAAACTATTCACATAAAGAACCTGAATTAGAAAAAATAGACATCAGCAGTACCAGCTCACCATATACACCGACAGTTGACTATGAAGCACTCATAGAGGTAACCAGTACAAAGCGCACAATTGAAGCAATCCACACACGATTACGTCCACACCTAAAAGGTAATGAGTGGTTTTATTGCACTCTAGAAGCTGCGCTAGCCGAAATACATGAAGAAATATCCCAACGTGGAAAAATAATACTCGCCAATTACCCAAATAAATCATCAAGACTCAACGCGAACAAAAAAAGAGGGTGGGTTTATGTAATGAGCCATCCCGCAAGACCAGGTTTAGTAAAAGTAGGCTATACAATGACAGACCCTCAGTCCAGAGCTCAAGAACTTAATGACAAAGGGTCACCTTTTCCTCCTGTAGTTGACTATGAAACACTAGTGTTTTCGCCTTATGAAATTGAGCAAAATACTCATAAACGATTAACACATCAGCATGAGGGAAAAGAGTGGTTTCGCTGCTCCACAAAAGAGGCGATTAATGCTATAAAGCAGGAAACCACATCGAATCTCATTATAGAAATATTTACATATGAAGATAGAATTAAGGAAGAGAAAAAAAAGCAAGAAAAGGAAATAAATGATCAGTTATCAGCGGCGTCGAACCAAGTAAAAATACTAAATACGGCCCTTGCCAACGCGAAAAATCCATGCCACCCACCTTTTGAATACGATTTTTTTACCCATTTTGTTGGTTTTTTCCTGCTAACTTTTTTTATATCAGCTCTATTTTTTAATGCC
Source organism: Cellvibrio sp. (assembly GCA_035389145.1). Lineage (GTDB taxonomy): Bacteria > Pseudomonadota > Gammaproteobacteria > Pseudomonadales > Cellvibrionaceae > Cellvibrio. Next base: position 13,619 of record DAOORH010000033.1, on the reverse strand, counting down.
CGAGGAGGCACAGATCATATCGTTTCGGTTATTTTATTTTCCTGCCTCGCCACAGCTTTTCACCGAGAACACAAAAATAACAATTACAATCCACGAGCTAACGATCACCAAAAAATAAAAGATATTGAGGATCAGCTTAAGGCCGCACACGAAGATAAAAAAACTGCAGAAAACAAGCTAACAATTTTTCAGGGTGGCATAGGCACTGCAGACAACAAAAAACCGAGTACAGTTTTTCAACAGGCGCATAAAAAAGACGATTTCATTCCACCAACTCACAATCACCAAAAAATAAAAGATACTGAGGATCAAATTAAGGCAGCACTCACAGCCAAAAAGACTGCAGAAAATAAGCTCAAAGTTTCTCAAGATGGCCTAGGCACTGCAGGCAGCAAAGAACCGAGTATTGCCCCATTTGAAAAAGGGTTAAAAAAAGTACATTTCACACAAGAAAACAATATGTTTTCAAACAACGCAAACACAAAAAAACCTAGAATTTGGATATTTAATCCCACTACAGCTACGCTCAAAAATCTAGAGACATTAATTGTCTACGAAAACTGCAAGTATGACGATTTTGACAACACAATATCTGGACAGAGCAAAGAAAATCGATTTTGCCGCGTAAATACAAGTGAAATTTTATCAATGAATTAAAACGCTTTTACAAAAAAAGAACAAAAATATGAAGCGAGAAAAAGCCATGATAAGGAACTATGTGTTTTCCCAGGTTCGCTAGAATTCATGCGAGCGTATGTACGAGTAACCCACCGAAACTATTTTATATTTTTGCTGCAGCGCGCTTACAAGTGCCTAATTTTTACGCTTTAAAACCCATGCAGATGTAACAATCTCTGTTGAATGAACTCTGAGATTTGTTCAGGTCTATGAGTGCGTCCATCAATATACCCATCGGTTTTAAATACACCATTCATTTGCACATCGTCCATTTTCACGAACATAATCTTTTCAATTTGCCGTTCGAAAATCACTTCCCTTATGGCTTTAAATTCAGTGTTGCACCAGTTTCTTTCCTTATACGATTCACTCAGAAAAACGACAATAAGCTTTGATCGATTCTGATAGATATCTTGCAATAGATCATCTAAAGAAGGCCTGGCGAGCTGTGCTTTGTAATTATTATCGTAAAAACATGTATCTGCCCCCCTTAGTTTCTCGACACCTTTTACAACAGCTTCAACGTACTCGCGTTCTTCTCCTGAAAATGTCACTGACACATCAAAGATATGTTTTGTAATATTTGCATTTGCAGCAGATAGCAGAAAAGGCTCCTGTTGTAGATTCAATGAGTTGTCGATGTATTGGTCTTGAGGTGTCCTATTTTTTGGAGCAACTATCGCTGGCCAAGGCTTACCACTTTTAATATCAGGATGACGAACCTCAAATTCTACCTGACCATAATCATCACGAATTTCATCTATTTGGCTCAGGCATTCATTGGCCAGTCGTGATTCTGCAGCGCTCCCCTTCATGAGTAAATTGAAAAGGGATTTCCTAAGTTCAGCAGCTGGCAAGCTATGCAATTCTCGCGCTCCTGAAGAATCTATTTGCGTCTCTCCAACAAGCACTTTTCTCAACGCCCAATAAAGCCCGGTTGATTGAAAGCCTTTGTTTCTTGCAGCATACTCTTGGATAAGTAAAAAGATTCCCTCGATGTCTGCTGCCTCGATAATGGCATATTCAAGAATAGCTTTAGCTGGCCCTTCATTCAGAATTGAAAATCGTTGGTAGAGTTCTTTGCGAAATTGGTTGTGTGAAACCATCAAATTAGATAGTGGCATACGTAGGTGCAGGTGATCGAGGCTGACCCTTTTGTCGGTGATCGGTATTTTGCAGATATGATCTAGCAGCAACCGAGCGCAAGATAAAGTATTGCGCCTAACTAACGCCACCAACCAAGTATGATCGTTCAGAAATCTCGCATCGCGTTTCCCTAGTTCGTCTAGGACAGCTTCAGTGTTAATAGACGGCGCGTATTTCATGGCTGAAAGTAACTCATGCAAATTTCGCGGCTCCCGAAGAAAGCCTTCCAGTCGATCGAGTATTTCGAGTATTGCGATAGGCTGCTCCGAGAATACTAGCAGCGTGAGCCATCGCTTCACTTGCCATCCATCACCATCTCGGAGTATCCATGGGTTTTCCTTGGCAGACTCCAAAAGCTCATCAATACCTTGAATAATAATATCAGACCGGATTGCTTCGCCGGCCAACACTAGAGTTGTAATAAAATCTCGTTTGCTCTCCATTGTAGCGATCGGCATTGACAATAATGCGGTGATTATTTCTCCCTTGTTGGTATAGGGCATGCTGAATGCAACGGTCGCAAGTTTCAATGCATGGTTGCGATCGACATCGCTCGCACTAGGTTTGACAAGGTCATTAATGACATCAAAGATTTCAGTCGCCAATGGGTGTATTTCTTTGAAAACTCCCGATTGGCGCTTCGTATACATTTCAGGGACTTCAGAAAAATCTGGCGAGGGTTTGAAGGGCCTTGAATCGTCTTCCAGAGATTGCGACTTCCGCCAGATCGCTTTGTAAATTTGGGCTACTTCAAATCCGAACTCTGGGGCTGGGAGGTACACTTTTAATGAATCGATCGTTAATTCATCACTGATAGAGATAAATGCTTCTCTATAGAAGTTTCCCCAACACATATGAGCATCGTTTTCGATGGAGCGCCCTTCCTTTCGTGCCTGCAGGCTCTCCGCCACAGCGCGCGCTCTTCGTAACAAGTCTTCGGATAAAAGCTGCAATAACGAAGGCATAAGGTCGGCAGATGCGAGACGTTCTATCGCTTTAGCTACGTATGCGAATTGCTCCCGTGTCGCCACAGGTGAAGCGAGAAGGATTGCTGCCCACAGCTTTACTGCGGCAGTTATATTCGCTCGGGTCAAGATTTCGAGCTTGATGGGTTCGGGCTTACCATTTTTTCCGTGTCGGAAAATGAGCTCAGCGAGCATACTAATTTTATCTGGTTCTTCAGTGTGTGCTCGCGCTTGCACGGCCTCCATGAACGGAGCGAGCTTGGTGCCTGATATCAGGCTCATAATCTCATGGTATTGTTCACTGAGAGTTTTATCGTATTTGCCACTATTTGCTCTTACGCGATCGCACGTAGAGAACATCCGATCAATCAATTGGCCGATCGTTTGCGGCCCTACAACACCTGCTAACACCGATATTCCCTTATCTAAATTTTGCAGGAACAACGTGATTAGAGATCCCGTATCAATAATAATATTTGACTGCCGAAGTATTTCACTCGATCGGTAAGGCACTGGCCTTTTTTGCTCAAGTAATGGTAAAAGCCCGATGGCAACGTCTTCCGGGTAGAGTTCATACGCGCGCTCAACCAGCCTACTTTTTTCCTGTGGCTTCTCTGAAAAATCGATCTTCCCAATAAGATCCTGGACTACACTCCCCATATTTTTAGCTGGCGTATTCGTATTCACAAGTATGTTGAGGGCTTCGCTTGGTGCAGTTGCTTCCGGCAAAAGCTTTTCGACTTCTTGCCGCATTCGTGCGGAGATTTCGGGATCTGCAAATTTATAGGAAGACCAATGTTGGGCTATTGATCGCCAAACCTCGTCTGGCGCAGACTCGAGAACCTCTTTTGCGTGACGCTCTGCGCTTCTGAACAGTAACGACTCAATAACGGCTTTTTTGACTTCTGGGTTCGGATCGTTCTTGGCTAGCTTTGCAGCAAGCTCAATGCCGTCCCTGCTGCTGTTGCTGTTGCTGGCAATTTCTGAGAGCACATCTCGTCTAGCTTTGTCGGGGAGCGCTGAGATCTGTTGGTCTGAGGCTAAACCAAGTACTGTGGGCCTAAACCTCCTTCCCGCACGGAGAGCGCAAAGATAAACCTGATCATCTGGGTGTGAAATCAGCGTCCATATGTACCCAGAAAATTCCGCACGACCTGTAACGTTCATGAAATTAACTGCACGATCAACGTATCCTGGCGAATGCCATATCCCAACAAAGGACATGATATCGTCTTTGATCTTTTCCCACACCGAGTCAGAGGAGCGCCAAATCATTTCCGCTGAGAGCATAGGGTCAATTTCTAGCGCTTCAAGGATAGCGTGCGCAACAGCATTTACACCGCCTGAATCTTTTCGTGACAAACGATCACACGAAAAAAGGATTGATTCCTCCCAAACACGACGATCAAGAATATTTTCTCTCAACGTATTGTTCGCCACATCCTCTCCTGCGACGGATAACAACATCAATTGTTCGACTCGGAACGAAGCAAACCATTCTTGAAATTGCTGGTGCTGAAATGAGACTGTGCCAGCTTCAGTGCCTGATCGAATGAGCATATGCGCATTAACCAGAGTATCAAGTATCTTCATCGGCTGAAGAGACAGAGACGATGCAATCTGATTCTCAACCTGTAGTCGCATTTGTACCTTATTGACGATAGCGTGCGATTGCGCTTTAGATAACGTTACAGTCTCACACTGCGTCGCTTCAGCACTGATTTCTTCCAAATAAACTCGATGAAACGATTGTAAGACTTCACGCAAAGTTCCCAATTTATTCTGGACTTGTTCTAACTCTACAACGAAAAATCGAAGTATCTCTTCCTTGGTTGTTGGAAGAGAACCTCCTTGTGCTTGTTTGAGAAGAGCAGTTAGATACAGAGGAATTGCCACCAAATCCCTAAGGCCGGGTGTTCTCCATGCGTGATCTATCAGAAACTCGCCATCCGCTTCGCGAATTGACTTTGCTATTTCCAATTGCTGCTCTTCGGTGAGCAGCTCAATCTCAACTATCGGCCCGTCAATCGGGATATCGAAGTCCATGTGTCTTGAGCTTATGACCAAGCGTATCTCAGGAAAGTCTCGTTTTAAAGCTTGAATGTCATTGCGCGCAAGTCTCCTGAATCTCTCATCTAACTCATTCCACCCGTCCATAATGAGCACTAACTTCCCGTGCTGAGCTAAAAGCTCTAACTGGTGTTGGTTTGCATCCCCGAAGGCAGCACGCCTTAAAAGTAATTCGAAGAAGGTTTCAGAACGGGTAGCCCATTCACTGAGAGGTACGAAGACGGCTACAGAAGCGGCGTTGGCAAGCGTAGCCTCAACAAATTGTAGAAGTGTTGTTGTCTTGCCAGTACCGGGTGGCGCAATTACAGTGACTTGATCAAGTATCTCTATCCCGGATGCCAAACCGGATATGGTGAACGCGTTATCGTTCTCGCCATCCACTAGACGCAAATTTAGTTCAACCGCGTGCTCTGACCACACAGAGGTGCCCTTGAACGCTGAAAGATCTAATTTTGCATAATCCTTTAGTAACTCAAAGGTAGATTGTACGTCGTTGTCATCGATGAGACGTGCGTTAGCCTGATTCGGTTTGGAAGAAACAACCTCTACAAATGATCTGCGTTCTGCCTGTCGCTTCCACCTGTATAACTCCTCGACTGTGAAATGGCTTGTATCAGAATCAATAAGCTTTGCATGCGTCCCACACAGCCAGACACCATTCTTATGATGTTTTCTTTGTTCACTAGTTTGAGTTGGATCGTATCGAGGGCCATCTGCGGAGGCAGCTGCTATATGAGCAGCGAAACCAACGTTAATTGTTCCATCATCATCGGCGGCGGCACCTCTCGTAAGTACTCCACAATCAGGCTTGGAGCACCTATAGGCAGCACGATGAGCCATGATATCTTTCGTTTTTTGAGTAAAATCGTCTCTCATTTCTCGATGTAATCCATCATTTAGTGCACTACACACTATTAGCCGAGTAGATTTAGTCGCGCGCTCAGCTTAGTAATTAGTTCAAGCTTTATGTTAATTATCGTTCATTAACAATTACAAGAATATTGGCGATTTTTCTAAGGGAGCGAGGCAAACAATATTTAATTAACTCTTTGTATCCACATCTCACTTCTTAACAAATTTTTATAAACGAATCTCTATATATAGTTGGTGTTGACGCTCTTTTATTGTTACTCCCAAGTGATCTGACGCATTACTCATGGCTCATCATTTGTCATTTTAGTTCTTTAATTGAGTTTGAGGTTCTGGAAAGAGTCGTACCAAGTTTTGTTTCTCCGATGTCTTCCAAGGGCACAGCTCGTCCACTCAACAGAAATCAAACCGCCGCCCCGTCACCTTTTCCCATAACCAACAAATCAAAAACAACTTTTGCAAATGCAGCGGATTTTTTGGGGTCAGCTAATAATTGCATCATTTGGTTTTGTTGGGCATCGTTGCTGTCTAGGATTGCGTCGTCAATCGCTTTTGAGAAATCGCCTAGCATGGCTTGCTCGGGAGAGTTGTTGGCGATTTGGGTCATTACTAATTCATTTTCACCCACTTTGTCTCTTATTGTGTAGGCGTAGTTGACCATATCGGCATCGGTTAGGTGATCGGTGATGAACAGTTCATTTAAGCGATTGATAATTTGCGATAGAAATTCTTCTTTTTTATCGCGTGGTCTGGCGGTGCCTAGGGCTTCGTTTGGTTCTAGGTTGTATTCGCCTTTGTTTTCTTGTAGTTGCAAATTTTGTTGGCGTATTTTGGATACCCGGTAATGGCTGAGCATTACGTTGTTTAGGTCGATGTCATCCTCATCGACTATGGTTTCACGCAGCATGGGGCGTAGGTTGCGAGCATAGAGGCAGAGCTTTTCTAAGCTGGTATCGTCGTAGTCTACTATTTGTGACATGAACTCATAGAAACGCACAAAGGTGCCTAGGTCTTTTTTGAAAATCTCCAAGGCATCTTTTTCTTTTTGGCAATCTTTTAGGCTGTTTTCTGCGTTGGCAATCAAGACCGCGTCGCCGGTTTTCTTGGTGCGCTCGAACATATCTTTGGCTTGCTTGAATGCATCGACAGCAGACTTGTAACGTTTTTGCCAGCGTTCTACAGCGGGTTTGCATATGTTGGCGATTGCAGCATTGGATTTATTGCTTTCATAGAAGTGAGTACAGAACTGTTCTACTTCATGCCATGTGAAAATATTTTCTGCGCGCAATTTGTCGTAGAGCTGGAAAATCAAATTTGGGTCAGATACATCCGCCAGTTCAGCTGTTTGGTAATAGGGTTGGAATGCGGCGAGGATTTCTTCTGGCTCATTGAAAAAATCGAGCACGAAAGTGCCGGTGACTTCTTTGCTGGGATAGGTTCGATTTAAACGTGACAGCGTTTGTACGCATTCAACACCGCCAAGCTTTTTGTCTACATACATTGCACAAAGCTTGGGCTGGTCGAAGCCGGTTTGAAATTTGTTGGCGACGATCATGACTTGATAGTCATCGGAATCAAAGGCTTTGCGCATGTCGCGGCCTTTGAGATTGGGGTTCATGTTAGTCTCAGTAAATTTTTCACCAATGAGTGCGGCTGAGTTTGGGTCTTTATCGGTAAACTCTACTTCGCCAGAGAAGGCGACCATAGCGCGAATTCTTTGATAGCCTTTTTCGGCAATGTATTTATCAAACCCCAGCTTGTAGCGCACTGCCTCTTTACGTGAGCTGGTAACTACCATTGCTTTGGCTTGGCCGCCTAATAAGCCCATGACGTTATCTTTAAAGTGTTCAACAATCACCATGACTTTTTGGGATATGTTGTGGTCATGCAAACGAACCCATTGGTTTAATTTTACTTTGGCTTTTTTGCTATCAACTTCTTGGTCTGCATCGTTAATTTTTTGAGCGAGGTTGTAGGCCACTTTGTAGTTGGTGTAGTTTTTCAGCACATCCAGAATAAAGCCTTCTTCAATGGCTTGGCGCATGCTGTACACATGAAATGCAGCGGGCTTATTATCTTCAGATGGCGCTTCTTGTGGTCTAGGTAAACGGCCAAACAGTTCTAAGGTTTTTGCTTTTGGTGTCGCGGTAAAAGCAAAGTAACTTAAATTTGTAGATACGCGGCGTGAGGCTACAGCGGCGGCGATAATGTCGTCTGCACTTAATTCTTCGTCTTCATCTTTAGTCTCTACCATTAAAACTTCTTTTAACTTGCGCGCGGTAGAGCCGGTTTGGGATGAGTGAGCTTCATCTGCAATAATCGCGTAGCAACGCTCTTTGAGTGATGCGCTTTTTTCAATGGCTTGCAGTACAAACGGAAAGGTTTGAATTGTAACGATGATTATTGGCTGAGAGTTTTGCAGCGCTGCGGCTAGCTTTTCAGACTTTGAGCCTTCGCCTTCATCACGGTTAATGCGCCCAACAACACCATCGGTATGTTCAAATTGGTAGATGGTGTCTTGCAATTGTGCGTCCAAAACAGTTCTGTCGGTTACTACAATCACCGAATGGAATTGCTTGTTACCTTTTTGATCGTAAAGGGATGACAACTGATGGGCTACCCATGCAATAGAATTAGATTTACCGGAACCCGCGCTGTGCTGGATAAGATATTTTTGGCCAGCGCCTTCGGTTTTTGCTGCACCCAATAATTTTTTAACCACGTCCCACTGATGGTAACGCGGGAAGATCATGCTTTCTTTTTTGTATTTACGGCCTTCCCAATCTTCTTTTTCTTCGATGTGCAAATGAACAAATCTGGCCAGAATATTTAATATATTGTCTGGCAATAAAACTTCATTCCACAAATAGTCGGTAGCGTAACGGGAAATATCCTCGGGAATATCGTTTCCTGCTGCGCCTTCTTTGGTGCCTTTGTTAAAGGGCAAAAAGTAAGTATTGCCACCGGCCAATTGAGTAGCCATGTAAACCTGATATTGGCTTACGGCAAAATGCACAATAGCACCGCGCTTAAAGGTCAAAAGCGGTTCTGGTTTTTTAGTGGTGGGGCAAATGGGGAAACGCGTTGTTCTATATTGCTTAACGGCTCTATCTACGGCCTGTTTGAATTCTGATTTTAATTCCAAAGTGGCAATGGGTATACCATTTACGAACAAGACCAAATCAATACGCCATGCTTTGGCTTTGCTGCCCGTTTCTACTAGCTCGGCGGCTGTTGCCCAAGGGCTATACACCAGCTCTTGCACTACGCGCAGTTTGTTTTGTTGGTAGCGCGCTAGCGTATCTGGGTTTAAATCATGCTCGGGTTTGAATTGGCAAAGGTTAAAGCGCACATTGCGGTCGCGCAGTTCATGGCGCAACACACCCAGCGTGCCATACGAACGCGCATCTTTATGGGTGGCGTTAGGGTCTGCTTTGTTGAGTTGCGCGGCCACTAGCTCTAACAATTTTTGTTCGGAGTTGTGAGGGTAAAGGGTTTTAAATTTTTGCCATTGCGCATCTTGGGTTTGCTGAACAAAACCAATTAAGTCTTCAGGGTACAAAGCGAGTTCGCGATTGTATTTTTCAGGCTGACCCAACTGCCAGCCATTAGCCAGCATTTGTTTAATAATGTCATTTTGAAATACACGTTCGGTGGCCTGATCTGACATGTTGAATCCCTTTATTATCAATATTTAATTTTGCGGCGCTTGCCATAAACCGGCAGGACAGCCGGTTTGGACAGCGCCTGCGCTGCCCGCAGGGCGTGAGGCATGGAGCCTCACGTCAATTGCGCACTAAAGTTGCGTACATCAATCTTGCCGGTGACGGCTGCGGAGATTAGAGCGGTGCGGCGTTCTTGCATTAATTGAATTGTATTACTTGCACTCACTTCAAGCCGATCGAATCGGCTCAATGTTGTCGATATTTTATTAGCGATTTTATCTTGTTCGAGTTTTGGCGGTGCCGGGCAAAGAAAGTCCAACATGTCAGAAATATTTAAACTAGCTTGGTTAGCCGTACCGTGAGCATTTAAATCTAAGTGATCTCTATAGGCTTGGGATAATAAAAGATAGAACAGATACATGCGATTAACATTTTCACTAGCCAAATCAAATACAACGGTATTTTGATTTAGTAACGATCCATCTAAATCATCTGGGAGCATACCTATTTGACCTACTGCACTATTTTTTACATCTGGGATACTCCCCACCGTACTTAAAATAATGTCTCCCTTTTTCAATACTGCTTTAGGATAAACTTTCAGAAATTCTGTAGGTAAGTAAACCTCTGAGGAATTAATTGAGAGTTGTTTAATATCACTTGCTTTAACAACTCGCGTGCCTTCTCCTATAAAATCATCCGATTTGAATGCAACGCCTTTTCTGGTTTTAACTATTAATTTAAGTGGGATAACTCCCCAATGCTCGGGCACTTCCCCCAACCATTCCACTCCAGAATCTTTCATGGGTGCATTAGGATTTAAGCCTTTAGTCACTGCATGACTGATAACGGCTTGACGTTTTTCCTTTAGCAGTTGAATCAGTTGTTGTTGCTTTTCGATCAGCATGTCGATTTTTGCGGTTTCGTGGTCGAGGAAGTTGGCGATACTGATTTGCTCTTCTATGGACGGAAGGGCTAATTCAAGAACTGAAAATTCGCTGTAGCGAAATTCCGTTGATCGCTCACGAATGCCCTTTGCCAATGATGAAATAAAATCAGTAACAGCAAGCTGCCTCACCAAGTAACCATAGTAAGCTACATGAATTTTATCTGGGTCAATCGGAACACAGACAGAGCATACTGGTGAACATTTTCCATCTGAATCACTAACTCCAATGGCACCCGCAAAACCATCCATCGCATGGACCAATAAATCACCTTTTCTCACGCCTTGATAGCCAATTTCTTTAACAGCTTCTGTAAAGCCATCGAGTCGGCGGTTTGCTCGTAAAGTTACTTGGCCATCACGAAATGCTGTGACTATTCCATCCTCAAGTCGTACAGCCCTTTGAGTTCGATTAAACAAATACTTTGATTTGCGTAATAACCAATGTGCAGGCATTTCGCCTAGCCAATCTAGGCCACTCTTCCGATACTCTTGATAAGGTTGATATTTTTTTACGGCATGCATTATGAATGCACCTCTTGCAGCAATTCCAAAATATTTTTGGTCACCGCATCCAAATCCGCATCTATCTCTTCCAATTTGCGTGGCGGTTGGTATGTATAGAAATGGCGGTTAAACGGAATTTCATAACCGACTATACCGATCTCTTTATCTTTATCATCGCGCTTGTCCGGGTTAATCCATGCATCTTTTACATGTGGCTCAACTTCTTTTTTGAAGTAGGCTTCGTTAATTTCGTTGACGGATAAGCTTGGGTTGAGCGGTACGTTTTCGTTATCGCGCAAGTCGCCATCGGTTTCAAATTCTACGACTTTGCCTTTGTATTCAAATTGGCCATAGATTGGAACAGCTTTCGATTTCAGCACTTTTTTAACAATGGGGTCCGCATCTGGGTTTTTCCATGTAATGGCATCGAGCAATTGTTTTTGCTCTTTGGCATCCAGCTTTATGCCCGTTGTTTTTTGCGCTTGGGTTAGGGTTTTATCAAACTCATTAAAATCGTTGTGTTGGGCATCGCCAATTTCAGCGCGCAGTGTTTCGGATTTCTCCATTAAGGCTTTTTGCGCGAGCCAAACTTCAGTACTCAACACATCTTTAATTTGTTTTTCTTTTATGTCCGCAAAATCCTTTTTGATTTTGGTTCGAATAGCTTCTTCATGGCTTGTTAATTGGCCATAAGTGGCCTCAGTCCATTCATCGCCCACATGTTGGTAAATCCACTCCATTACCGACTTTAGTGCGCCGCTAGCAAAACGCAGTGTGGCAATGGCTTCATTCGTAAATTTTGCGGATAAACGCAATGGGCGTTCAATGGTAATGCGGCGGTAGCCGAATTCGTGGCTTGCAAAAATTTTGCTGGCAAAGGTTTTGGGTACTTCTGCTTTGGGCGTTGCTGATGGGCGGCCACGGTTGCTTTTTAAATCGGCGGCTTTATCTAAACTGTAAGCATCCACGGCTTCAAAATTACCAAAGCAACGGGTGATGGTGGCAATATCTTCTTCGTCCATCCAATTACGTTTAGAGCCAAGGGATTTGCGCATTTTGCTGCACAGGTCTGTGCCGTTAATGAGTTGTACCTTTCCTTTACGCTCTTTGGATTTTTTATTAGAAAGAATCCAAATGTAAGTAGCAATACCGGTGTTGTAAAACATATCGTTAGGTAACGCTACTATCGCTTCTAACAAATCAGCTTCCAAAATATAACGGCGAATTTCGCTTTCGCCACTGCCAGCACCGCCGGTAAAGAGTGGGGAGCCGTTTAGAATAATGCCTATGCGGCCACCATTTTCATCGGCTCCTCGCAATTTGCTAATTAAGTGCAGCAGGAACAATAAAGAGCCATCGGATACACGGGGCAAGCCTGCGCCAAAGCGACCATCGAAGCCTTTGAGTTTGTGTTCGTCTTGAATATCGCTTTCGATTTTTTTCCAATCCACACCAAAGGGCGGGTTGGAGAGCATGTAATCAAATTTGTCGGCGTAGAGGTGGTCGTTAGAAAGCGTGTTGCCTAATTTAATGTTGCCGACTTCTTGGCCTTTGATCAGCATATCGGCTTTACAGATGGCGTAACTTTCTGGGTTGAGTTCTTGCCCGTAGGCGCGCATTACGGCTTGGGGGTTAAGCTCATGCACGTACTCCATACCTGCCGACAAAAATCCACCGGTACCGGCGGTAGGGTCATAGATGGTGCGGATGATGCCTGGCTTGGTGAGGGCTTCATCGTCCTCCATAAATACCAGCGAGGTGGTGAGGCGAACAATATCCCTTGGGGTAAAGTGCTCACCGGCAGTTTCGTTTGAGCCTTCCGCAAAGCGGCGAATTAACTCTTCAAACACCAAGCCCATATCGTGGTTGGAGATGGCTTTGGGGCTTAAATCTATGGTGCGGATTTTTTGAACCACTTTGTAAAGCAGGTTTGCATCATTCAGCAGGCCGACAAATTCCATGAATTTGAAGTGCTCGAAAATCTCACGGGCATCTTTAGAAAAGCCTTGAATGTAGTTTTCCAAGTTGGCCTTTATGCCGGTTTCACCCAGCTTGGAGAGATCCATTTTAGATGTGTTGAAGAAAGACAACCCATTGGTAGCGCGCAGCAGCATTTTCTCGTGCGCTTCTTCTGGCAGGTTCATGGGCAGAATTTCTTGAAACTTAGCCAGCACCGCTTCTTTGGTTGGCGCTAACACGCACTCAAGGCGGCGCAACAAACAAAATGGAAGGATGATGCGGCCATATTGGCTTTGCTTAAAATCACCACGTAAAAGGTCGGCAATAGCCCAGGATTCTGAGGCTAGATTGTTTGAGGTTTGGGACATAAGAGTGTTTTTTAACCAAAGTTGTGGGGTAAACCTTGGCAGCCCTGAAATATTTTTGTGCTGCCATGCGTTTTTTTATGTGTTGGCAGAATAGTACTCGAATATGAGGTGTTGGAGCTACGAAAAATGGGGACTTTGGAGAGGTATTGGATTTGGGTAATCAGTTGAGTAGTTGTTGCAGGTTAGCCTGCTAGAATAACACCACAATTACATATTCCCTGATAGATGGATCAGCTTCTACCCAAGTGGCGTGATCACCGGAACCTGCTCAAGAAATTACCATTGACGCATGAGGATTGGCAGTATTAATTATCTGCATTCGAACGCGTTTAGATTTATAAGTGAAGTGTGACTTATGGTGAGAGTTAATTTAGTACCCAAGCTCGTTATATGTAAGCGTCCGTAAATCCGCATCTGGTTTATTTCTTTAAAGCAGCGCTCAATA
>DAOORH010000032.1:0-15104 GCA_035389145.1 Cellvibrio sp. | reverse complement strand
CCGAGTGGGATTTTCACCCACGGGGAAAGCGCCGCCTTATCACGGCGCACGCCAACAGCGGACATTGGTACTCTGAAATGGTACGAGTAACTTAATTTTTTGAGCAAACTATTTAATTCATAAATATATGGTCAATTTCTCTCTAGAGAGCCACAATATACAAACTGTTACTTAATAACAAAATTAACGATGACTAGAGAGTTTTGGGGTAGCGTCAAACTAAGCGAATCAGCATTAAATTTTCGTGTTTCTGTCTTTGGCAAAAGTGCAGCCGGATTAGCAAATGTATTTTCTTTATCCAGCTGATCACTCGCCAAAGTCGTTATAGATACCGGCGAATTTGCTACGCGATTTTTTGCATTGATTTTAACTGCCTGCTCAGCGCTTTCCGTATTAACAAGCTTCACGATTACCGATTTATTGACCGAATCTTTAACCGCCGATGCATAAATACCCTCTTGCCCTGTCACAGCTTCATTATTGGTTGATACCCGCAGTAAATCTGTCCCTTTGTTATTGGAAAATAGTTTTTGAACTTGATAGTTAACTGTTGGCAGCGATTCCAAGTTGTTAAACCAAATCATATTGGGAGCCCACTGCCATGCATCAACATGAGCCATCAAAGGGGCGTAAGAGGTCATATGTACAATATCAGCATTGCGCTCCAACCCCGTCATAAAAGCCGCTTCTACCAGTGCAGTTTCCCAAGAGTTTTTATTTAGCGGGCTAACAGTAGCCACACTTTGCGCAGCATACTCGCCCGCAAATATTTTGGGCCCACTGCGGTCATAGTTATCGTAGCGAGTTGCATTCTTTTTAAACCAATTCATATCCTTGTAGTAATGCTCATCAATAATTTCGGCTCCCAACTGTTTGAGTTCTTTATGGGCATAATCAAAAAGCTCCCCATCCGGAAATGGCCCAGACCCAGAAATTAAAATTATTTCTGGGTGCTTCTCTTTAAGCACTTTTTGAAAGAGTTTAAAACGCTCAATATATTGCGGCCCCCATTGCTCATTGCCTATTCCCAAATATTTTAAGTTAAATTTCTCGGGGTGGCCCATACCTGCTCGCACCATTCCCCAAGGGGTTTCGGTTGAGCCATTAGCGAATTCAATTAAATCCAGCGCATCTTTAATATAGGGGTCTAGTTCAGCAATCGGCACTAATTCACCGCTGTTAAACTGACACGCAATTCCGCAGCTAATAACGGGGATGGGTGCGGCCCCAATATCTTCTGCCAATTGAAAATACTCATAGAAGCCCAAACCAAAAGACTGAAAATAATCTGGTGTTAACTTATGGCTAAACTCTGTATTCCAGCGGCTAATCATGGTAGAGCGCTGCTCAACAGCACCTAAGGCGTGCTTCCACTGATATCGTTGCGCTAGCGTGCGTCCTTCAATAATGCAGCCACCGGGAAACCGAAGAAACCCAGGTTTTAAATCCGCAATAAGCTCCACTAAATCTTTACGCAAACCTTTGGCTCTGCCTTTCCAAGTATCTTTCGGAAACAACGAAATCATATCCAGATCAATAGCGCCACGCCCTTTGAAGATTATTTTCAAACGTGCTTTTTCTTCTGTTCTAGTGGCGATTAATTTAGCACTGTATTGATTCCACTCTTTAAGTTTGGGATCAACATCGACAGTTGCGATGACATTATTTTTGGCGTCAACCAGTTGGAAACTAATAGTCTTGATATCCATATCGCGATTAGCCGCATAAAAAGACAATAAATACTCTTTGCCTTTTTTCACGCCCATGCCACGAAATCCTTCGTTAACAAGGCTGTAGTTATTGCCATCAAACACATTCACGCGGAGAATATTTTTGTTTATATTATTTGCATAACTCAGGGTATGAGCGACACCGGAATTAAGATTGGATGAGTAGGGATTAGTGGCAGGTTGTGTCCAGCCCATTAACGGCTGCTCAAATTCAAAGGATCTATTTTTCACCATCTCGGCATAGAGGCCGCCATCTGCCGCAAAATTTATATCTTCAAAAAAGATGCCGTACATAGTGGGTTGTATTTTTGCAACCGGCATTGAGGAGTCTATATCCAGCACCATTTCATCCTTCGCAAACACAATACTTGCAAATAGGATGCTGAAAATAAATAGGGCGATATTCTTTCTGAAAATAGATAAGGCCATTTTTTGCACTCCGAATTAGCGAGAATAGTTCAACAATATTCACCATAAACTCAACTTGAGATAGTAGCTACAGTGACTACTGAAATTTTGTAGTCACTGACAACAGCAAGGGAGAATATCTACTGAACTGTTGTGGTAGTTGAAATTGCTTCCAGCATACCCGTCATCCAACCGCTATCAGTGGCAATAGGGAATGCATTGATATAACCCCAAGCACACGATTGAATGCCGATAGACGCAAAGGCGCTGGTCATCACCTTATAGTAGTTGGCGCGCTCCGCAAGCGGAATAGTTTCAATCGCGCCGTATTCCCCCATAAAGGGCACGCGACCCGTTCGCGTCATAAAATCTTTAACCGTTTGAAGCGCCGCCGCAAGCTCATTGGCATCGGCCTGATCGCCAAACTTTCGGCTCATCGGAAAAACAGGCGTTATCCAACTGGCACCTTGGTGCGTGTAAGCCAAGGGCAAATAATCGTGGAAGGTGACAACTATGTTGGGATCGTTTGGGATTTGGATTGTTGCAAGCGAGTTAACATCGCTCCAGTTTTGTCCACCAACAATAATGGGTCGCGTTGGGTTAGTCGCTCGTATAGCCGCAATGGCGGATTGCCACAAACCGGGCAAATTGGCGTCGGTCGCATTGCCATTAGGTTCATTCAAAAGTTCAAACCAAACACTTGCGGGTGCACCTGCAAATTCTATTGCGACCTGACGCCAAATTTCAGTGAAACGCACCGAGTTCGATGACACAGCCGCGAGCAGCGCATCATCAAAATGGTAATCGACAATAACGTTTAAACCTGCCGCCGTCAGATTATCAACAACGTGGCGCACCCGTGCCAGAAAAACCGGATCTATGGTGTAGGGTGAAGAAGAACCAGTGTGAGCAGAAAAGCGAACGGGCAACCGAACAGTTTTGAAATCAGCCACCTGAATTTTGATTGAGTCCGAATCGACGATCGCACGCCCCCATTCACCTTCGTTAGGCGCCTCCAGCATATTTCCCATATTCAAACATTTGCCAATCGGCAGCGAGATTCCTGTAGTCGGAATAGCCGCCGCGATGGGTGTATAGGTTGGTATGACATAAGCACTTAATGAAGAGCTTGATGATGAGGCTGTTGATGAAGATGCGCTCGATGAACTAGAACTGCTCGACGACGATATTGATGAGCTGGTAGATGCTGAACTTTGTGGTGAAAGTTTTTGAGTAGAAGAGCCACCACCACAAGCACTCAAACTTGCAGCACAAATCAATAGCAATAAACTCTTTGGACTTTTTTTCATTATTTGATTTTCTCTCACTAGATAAAAACCCAAATAACCGCACACAGTTTTTGTGGCCCCTGTTTGGAAAGGACATCATTAAAAATCTGTTTAATCGCTTTTTCCCTGTCAACCTCGCCAGTCAATCATTAATTTTCAACCTGCATATCTTGCTGAATGTCTTCCAGCGTTTTCCCTTTGGTTTCATGCACCTTAAAAACAATAAAAATGACAAACACACCGCATAAGATCGCATTAAATAACATGGTGGCAGCATCACCTATGCTCGCCAGTAGCATTGGAAAGGTGAAGGTTGCAATAAAATTCGATAGCCAGAGTGCGAGCGTTGCTATAGCCATAGCGTGCGCTCTAATTCGATTAGGGAAAGCTTCTGATAGGTAGACCCATGTGATTGGACCTAGCGTCGCAGCGAAGGATGCTATGTAGCTCATCAAACACAAGAAAATCCAGGGGCCAGCTAATATTTCAGCGTGGAAGCAAGCGGCGAGAATTAGTAAAGATACTCCCATGAATATGCTGCCGAATAGCAACAAGGGTTTACGGCCGGTTTTATCGATTAACCATATTGCCACTAAGGTAAATAAAAAATTGGTGAGCCCAATACCTAACGTTTGCAGCAAAGCGGTATCAACACCTGAGCCAGTACGCTCAAAAATAATGGGGGCGTAATAGAGAATCGAATTTATTCCGGTGATTTGCGAAAACACGGCAACGGTTACACCTATAACAATTATTCGGAAATTTTCTTTGCTCAACAGAAGTTTCCACGATGTATCATTTACAGCATTGAGACTTTCTTTAATCTGTAGAATTTCTTGATCGGCATGCTCTCTCCCACCCACAGACTCAAGAATTGATCTTGCTTCATCAAAGCGATCATACATTGCCAACCAGCGCGGGCTTTCAGGAACAAAAAATAATGCGCAAAAAAATGCGAGTGCAGGTATGGCTTGCGAAGCAAACATCCAACGCCAACTGGAATTGCCTAAGCTCGACAATAAAAAGCTAGCGACAAACGCCAACAATATTCCGCATACAATAGCCAACTGGTACAGCGTTACTAAGCGACCGCGTATAGGTGATGGGCTTATTTCCGCGATATACATTGGCGACACCATAGCGGCAATGCCAATCGCAATACCGCCCAACATGCGAAATGTAATTAATGTATAAACTGAATTGGCAAGGCCTGTACCTAGGCCCGCAATGGCAAAAAAAAGCGCGCAGATAATTAAAAGTTTTTTACGTCCAAATGGATCAGATAACCGCCCCGCAACTAATGCACCTGCACCGCAGCCCAATAATATTGAACTGACTAGCCAACCTTGCATGACAGGACTTAAAGTAAATTCTTGCCGCAAAAAAGGTAACGCGCCCGAAATAATGGCCGTATCAAATCCAAACAGCAAACCACCCAGAGCCGCTACTGCTGTCACCATCCAAATAAACAGCGGCTTGGCATCTACGAATAGCGAATCTGAATTGATGCTGGCTTTTGAAAGAACAGTCATACAAGGCTCCGGTATAATTATTGTTTATGCCTGTTAAAAAGATTTCAGGGTTACATCTTCATTTTTAATTAAAAAGTCTGCCGATGCCGCTTTCCCGGTTAGACCTGAACTCCAAGGCGCTGAATCTGATACTGTGGACACAGGTGTAATACAAGAAACAGATTTTTCATTGAACGGTATATTGCCACTGCGGTTATAGGCGGAAATTAAAGACCAGCGCGCCATATCGGAATTGTTGCTATCGGAACGATGTAATAAATTACTGTGAAAAAACAGCACATCGCCCGGCTTGAGCGTCATGTAGACCACATCTTTAGTTTTTAAAATCTCATCCACAAACCGCATGTCGGCACCGTTTTGTTCGCCCGAAAATGCGTGCTCAACACGTCCCAACTTATGGGAACCGGGAATGACTTGCAGACAACCATTTTCAACTGTGGCTTCCGTCAAAGCCACCATCACACTGAGCATTTGGTCTGGATATAAAAAGCCATTCTTGTACCAGTAACCATAATCCTGATGCCACTCCCATGCCCCGCCAACATGCGGCTCTTTTTGCATTAACTTTGAATGGAAATGACAAACTTCGGAATCGCCTTCCAGCAATTGATCAACAGCATTGATCAATTTTTCAGTACGCGTTAGCAAGCCATAAGTATCATCACCGGGGGTGAACCATAAAGCTAATTTGGTTTTTTTACCGGCGCTATCGTTGAGGTCATAACTGTGTTTACTAATTTGCTCATCGTTAACTGCTACTTGATATAGTAGTGCGGCTTCGGGCAGCGAAAATAATGAACGGATGATTACAAAACCATCTTGCTTATAACGGTGAATATTGTCTTGGGTAATTAATTTCATGAATTTGTACCTAATGATCTATTTCTAATTATTGTATTTATTCGCAGCACCACCTGCTAACACCCAATCGCCTGACACTAACACTATTTTGACAAACTCGGTTTTAAGATAAGACAGCAAGATATTTTATCGGGAATAATTCAATCACAATTCATGACGTAACAAATTCATCATGTACAGATTAACTTCCCACTGATTTGCGCAAGGCTGCCCGGTATAGGGATGGCAAGGCATATAGGGTGGCGGCCCAAATTCCGGCGTAATGGTGAGCGTTTTATTAAGGTTCACTAATTGTTTTGCAACAGCGCGCCACCAATTTAAATGGGTAGCAAGTGCACTTTCCCATTCCGGAGCACGGGGATCGCTAATTTGTGGACCCTGAGGATAACCAACCCGTGCATGCACATGCTCCGTTCTTTGCAAGGCAAGATTTACCGCCTCAGTTTGATCACCTAAAAAAGTTTCTGCGACACACACCCAATGAGATATATCCAGCGTTAAACGCAGTGATGGAATTTTTTCGAGAAACTCACGTGCCACATGCGCGGCAAACAAACAGCGTTGGCGATGGGTTTCATGCACAACTTGAACACCTTTACTTTTTTGATAGCCTTCAGTAAAGCGTATTAGCTTTTCATTGGCGGCGAAATCAAAGCAATCTCTTCCGCTCTGCACGTTAATTTTTTCCGCTTCATAGGCAGACACCAATTCAAACCATGCTTCAAATTGTTGTTGGTGCCTTGAAAACTCAGTCGTTACCGTATCGTAATGATGCGGAATCATTTTCAAGCCTTGTTTGCTAGCAAGGTTCCATACGTGATCTAGAATCGCGGGGGACGCATCACTAACAATTCCATATTCAATTCCATCATAGCCACTCGCTTTAACAAAATTGATAAATACTTCCCACGGAATATTTTCACTGCCCCAGCGGGTACAATAAAATTCCAATTGTGTTTTATTCGACATAGCACTTTGTCACTGATGAGAGTCTGTTTGGCAATATTCATCCCTGAATAAATTAGAAAGGTTTGCGTTTTAATCATCTGGCTTGGCGTGACCTAGCCTAGGAATTTATCACATCATCTTTTTGTAAACGCAAATAACAATAGAGTGGCCATGCATGTGAATGTGCACAGTAAGCGGCAAAATTGAACCAGAAACCGCCATCGCCATTACGCGGTAAACCTACAATATTGCCCGACTCATAGGTATTAATCGTGTCTGGCGAAGTCCAGTGCCCCACCCAATAATCTGGGTAGCATTTGGCAAAGTGACTGAACGTCATTCGCTCCAACAAGGCAGCGGCGGCTTTTTTATCGACGCTTGCCAAACCAATAATTAAAGGGCCAGTTAATGAATGCCACAGGCCGCCGTTTTCGCCAGTACCGGGAACATACTGTGCGCCGGGAACTCCGTGCTCACGCTGGCGCGGCTCCAGCAATTCTTTATCGAGCAAGCGATCTTGTATCTCACGCCACAGCACTTTCTTTTTCTCGCGCGGGAAATTGGCGTCTTGCATCAGGAATATTTGTGGCTCTATATGCATGTCTTTATCGCCAAGCGCTTCACCACCGGCAAGATATAGGCGACGTGAGAAAGTACGGTTTTGCAAATCCTTATAAAATGCATCGCGGTTGGATTTTTCAAATAGGCGCAAGCCACTAATTAAATCCTTACAGAGCTGTTGGTTATCAGCACTTAGTTTTTTCTGACTTTTTTCTAATTCCTTAATAAGTGCAGGCAATACGCATAAACTCATAGCGCTGTTCATATGCGACTCAGCAGTCCAGTAATTTTTCATCACTGGCGTGTCCATAAATATCATGTCATTCCAATCGGAATTCATCAGACGAATCAGACCATGTGGGCCAACGCCAATTTCATCGCGTAGGTATGCAAGCGCGCGGCGCAATTTCTCCAAAGTGGTCGCGCCGTATTTGGCTTCCATTGGCAGAAACTCTGTTTGCTCTTCAAGAATTCCCACATCATTAGAAACTCGTAAATATTCCGCAACAGCCAAAAATAAATAGAGTTGTTGATCAGAGGTATTCCATGCGCTGTTGGATGTGCGTCCGTAACCAATATCGGTGTATTTAATCTCGCCCTGGTAGGTCATTTTTTTTAAGACAAAGCGGATAGTTGATTTAGCAAGTGCAGGATTGGTGTAACACAACGGCAAACTGTGTTGTAGATGATCGCGTGGTGCAGCGGTTAAACCCATAGTGTAATCGTAGGTCATCCCCTGCGGAATAAATGTTTCGCCGTAAAACTCGGAGTGCTTCGCCATGGATTCCAATACATACGCATTCCATTGCATTTCGCCGAGCAGCGCTGAATTTTTTTCTTTTGAAAAATCTGGTAAACGTTTTTTCCACTCATTAATAAACGGTGAAAGTGATTTGTGTTTGCCTTGGTTAGCTAAAACCGCTGCGACAATAGGAGCTACATCCGTAGGTTTCGCATGGCTAGTGGTGCCTACTACAAAGAAGACATTTACGCTTTTTCCTGCGGGCACAATTACACTGAAACGCACCGCAAGACGCTTGCCAGATGTGTCACTTTCCGCAGAAAAAACTTCCACCTTTAATGAGCCATTTAATTCCGCGAGAGACTGAATAAATAAACCGGGCGGCGATAAATCATTGCGGTTTGCTTGATCACTCGGCGTTTGCCTACTTGGATCTTTTGGCTGTGCGCTAAAGTTGCAAACGATAACTCCAGTTTCGGATTTCTCCACAACTGAAGCTTTGTATTGAACCGGCCGCTGGTCTTCAGTTAAGCCACGATCCATGCTGGACACATAACGCGCAAGAATAGATTCCTCGAAACTGATTTCTTGAGTTGTCTGCGTCTGATTAGTTAATTCAATTTCCACCAAATAGGCAGACAAGCCGCTGTTTAATGCAGTCGATGGCGCCACACTGAGTGTGCGACGACACTTAAGTGTTTTGAGTTGATAGACGAAATTAGCGTAGCCAATACCAAACTCGCGCGTACACAACGCTGGATCGCGAGCGATGCCCTTGGGGCCGATCAAATCAATACGTGACTTACCTTCTTTGTCAGTTACGTCTAACCATGCCTTGTTGTCCGGGCGTTGATCTTTACCCTCATTGAGTTTTGACCAAGCTCGTTCGCCGCTTAACAAACGCATCACACCAGAACTGTGCACAAAGCTGGTGAGGCGATAATTGCCCAATAAAAAATAAGGATCATCCTCCAACAATTCCGCTGGATTTTTGAAGTCGTTTACCGAGCTTTGCTTAAACGGTTTTGCGATATAGCGAAACAAGGGCAAATCGGATTGATCTTTTTCCCAGTTGCCGATTGAGGATTTTTGATTGGCAAGCCTGGCGTTAGTTAGCTCATTCGCCTGACTGAATGCAGAAGCGGTAGCCGCATAGCCGCCCAACAGAGAACTGCCTTTTAAAAAAAGGCGACGTGAAAAACTGGATTTATACATTATTGATACCCACCTATTAGGCCGACATAGAATAAACAAAGCCCTGTGTTCAGTTAACTTCGTTATTAGCGCTCATGACTTTAGCTTAGGAAAAATACGGATGGATAAATACTAGTATCTGCCCCATAGATGATACTATTTTGACTATACTCTGGATTGTCTGGCGGAAACCTATAACAGAGCCATGCACTGAAATTTTTACAACAATAATCGTTAAATTTTGTTAAGGGTGTTTGGAATAATTTACCTATCTTATTAGCGGCAAATCTATAACACCATAGAATAGCTTTTTGAGAAAACCCAACTTATTTTTAGGTGATGCAATGAAAGCTGTGCTTGCCAAACTGCCACACACTGCGGAACACTCGTTCAAAGTGTATGAATTTATAGTGCCTTACTACCAAACGCCTTGGCATTTTCATCCCGAGTATGAGTTAGTGCTGGTAACTAAAAGTCGCGGCAAAAAAATCATTGGCGACCACATCTCAGATTTTGAGGAGGGCGATTTATGCCTACTTGGCCCCAACCTACCACATACCTATCACAACGATCCCGAATATTTCGAACCAGATTCCCTTTTGCTGGCCGAATCGCTAGTCATTCATTTTTCCCTTGATTCATTGGGGTCAGGTTTTTTTCTTATCCCAGAAATGAATGCGATTAGAGAAGTGCTTGATAAGTCTGCATTAGGTTTACAAATTACCGGCTTAACGCAACGTAAGGTAGCCGATAAATTTCGTCTGTTAATTGATTCAACCGGGATGCAGCGCATCATTCTACTACTGGAAATATTGGATGAAATTGCCAAAAGCAATGAGGTTAATGTGCTTGCGAGCGCAGGCATGATTGGCGAAAACGCCAAAGACTCTGAACGACTCAACACGGTCTTTGATTTTGTGATGCGAAACTTTAAAGAAAAAATTAGCCTGGATGATGTTGCCTCGCTAGTTAATATGAGCGAATCCGCATTTTGTCGCTATTTCTACAAACGCACCCAAAAAACGTTTTTTGAATTTCTCAATGAAACCCGCATAGGTTATTCCTGTAGATTGCTTTTGGATGGCCAAAAAAATGTGTCTGAAATTGCCTATGAGAGCGGCTTCAATAATATATCCCACTTCAACCGACAATTTCTTCACATTAAAGGCTCAACTCCAACTGTCTATAAAAAGGAAGTTATAAAACGCGGCAGTGCATTAGAAACAACTAAATTCCGCTAAATACCCAATATTCGATGCATTTCGAAGGTCCGCTTTGGGCACACAGTGCCCACTCGCACAAATATCGTCAAAATTTCAGATGTGACGGCCAAAATCGGACATAAATCTCTGTACACTATGCTGTACCATTTTAGGCCTACAAATGAAAGAAGCCTCCTCAAATCGTTACCACATTTATTTAACCAGAATATGATTACAATAAGCTCAATCTCTAAACCCATCCGGGGATGGAGATTGACGTAACGTTGCCTGACAAAGATAAACTTTCTGGTTAAAAAATGATTCAGTTTCCCATGCTTTTCTAATTCACTCTGGATGAATTTTTCCATGAGGTTTTTCTATTAATTTTCTTCAACTGTTAATCATTGACGAAGTATTCTCTTTAAAATCACTTTACCGTTGTACCATTAAAATCCCTGTTAATTATATCTCTCAAAAGTCGCCCGTGCTGGGATCGAAAGATATCACTATGAGCCCCGCCTCCGGTGTTGTATGCATTTTCGCTAATTAAATCATCCGCATTGATTAGAGTAATATTTTTTTGATTGTTAGTTCCGTTTAAAGTCATCTTTCCATCGGAGCCAGCCTTAACGCATCGAACCTTGGGTGCCTCAACAGTGCATATATCTTTGTAACTTCTTGAGTCGCCTGCATAATAGCCACCAAACATTGACCAGATTGCTGTTCTCACTGCATCGTCGCCTTTAGATGACGTGAGCACGAAATTCTTTACCGTCTTACAAGATTCTGGAAAATGAAATCCTTGGTCGTTCTCACCAAACAATCTGCGTGATAAGAATGCTCCCTGTAAATTCACTACAGTATCGGTATGTTGTGGTTTGATAGGTACGGTGTTGTAGATCCCTGGGCCCACACACGCTGCAACACTACTGGCGCGGCTTCCGAAGCTATGCCCAATAACGATGACAGGAAGCCGACCAGAATTTGCACGAGGGATAGTGTCGTGCAATAAAACTCCAAGCCAGGTAAGCCCCAATTCGTCAGCGTCCCTCGCTTTATTTGGAAAACTTAGAATTCTGACGAGTGGATCGAGAAGCGGATATGTCCACTCACTTGGCCAAGTTACACCTATAACGAGTGGTTTAATTGACGATTCGTGCTCTTCTCGCAGTTTATATATTATTGAATTGAAATTTCGAATGGCTTCTTCTTGCGGCGTATTCCAACCCATTGTCACAACGACAATGTGCGTGTATTTTCCTTTTTTGATTCTATTGCTCATTGATTCCGATAATTTATCCAATGCACTCCAGGATTTCTTAAAAGGTTTGTTATTGCCTTCACTTTCCGTTGAGGTGTTTTCCAAAACTTCATCAGTGCATTCATTCACTAACGGTGATGTTTCAGGATCGATGCCACTGTACAAGTTGTACAATGCGCAATTTTTTTCTTCAGGCTCTCTAAAATTTTTAATGACATGAGATACATAAAGCAACTTGCCATCATTTAAAATTTCTTCCACATCCTCCTTGTCCTTGAAGCCGGCTGCTGGTATCGCTACAGTGTTTAAGTCGCCATCATTTAATAGCGTTTTTCGCGGGCTTTTTTCCACACCGACAATGTAACCATCGAACCGCATGCTTAACTCGGCAGGATAGTAAAGCGCAGAGTGAAATCTCATCGTTATGCTTCCATCTGTTTCCAGCGCCTTCTCGGATGCCTTCAGATGACGATTATTGGAACAAGACATTAGGGAAAAGATCAATATTAGTAAAAGCGAAAAACGTATTATGTTAGGCCCCTTCATTTTTTGCTCCTTAATTAAGGGATTAGTTGCAAAGCTTAATAAATTTTTCATTTTCCAATTACCTCCCTTACCTGACTACAGTATTCAATATTTTCCAGTAGTCTTTAGACCACACAGATTTCACTAGGTAATTAAATGCCTCATATTGGACTTCTGCCCTGAACTACTAGGCCTCCTTCAACTGAATACTTACGAAACACCAGAGCCTCGCTTTTCGGCATCAATCTCTCAAGGCGGGAAGTGAGAATTCGTGAAGCGAAGGAGGTAGGTTCAGCTGTACTCTGTCGCGCTCTGCCATAACTCGAAGCCGATCAACCGCGACGCCCGGATTGTCTATAAAGAACGGAAACGGTACTAACGGTTTGCTCAGTGACTTCATAAAGTTGTCCCAGTGGATCGGAAGTACGAGCTTTGCGCCTGTGCTCACAACCGCTTCCTTCCAATAAGTCTCAGTAAATTCGCAGGACTGCTTTCCAAGTGTACCGATACCTAGGAATACGACATTCGCCTGATATTTATTGAAGGTGCTGCCCAACTCGTCGGTCGCGCTGGGTATGATCAGCACGTTTCCTAGAGGGTGCTCTAAGAAGAATGAGAAATTCTCCCCCATCCGGTAGTCCGACAGTTTGGCTGGTGGTTTCACAGGTTGGTGAATGTCGCCAACATATTTGGCCTGAGGTGAATGAGGTGTTTCAATCGCAGTGACTCGGAAGGCACCCACCGGTTGCGTCTTCTTCAGCAAGTGCAGTTGGCTCGGATGAGTGTTCTGCCCTCTCGCGATATTTAGCGTAGATTCAGAGCCGTATATAGCAGCGCCAGTTTTCTGCGCGACAAGACCGGAGTCCATTGCATGGTCGTAATGGGAATGAGCAACGAAGATGGCGTCTATCTTGCGTGGTGCCTTGCTTAAAGCAAAGTCTATCCTTTTGAGATCTGGCCTGACACGTATAAGACGGAATAATGACGGACGAGAGAAAAAGCCGTCAATCATAATGGAATTGACTCCATCCGTGATAAGTATTGTGCTCGTTCCAAAGAAGGTAGCGCGCAGCCCCGCTTTAGCAGAAGCGTCACCTTCATAGAACATATCGACTGAATCAATACCTTTCTTCTCAGTGAAAAATGTCCCACATCCAGCGAGCAAAGTGGCTATGAACAGTGAAGCGGTTGCTCTTAGTAGCATAACGACATCCTTATAATTAAAATTAAACAGAACTAGCTAGTGTTACATTTTTCGGCAATACCCAACTTCCGCTTTGGGCACAGAGTGCCCACTGGCAGAAATATTGTCAAAATTTCAGCTAAGCATGACTTTCTTTCATGGAATAAAAATTAAAATATAAAGCGACTTCCGCCAAAACTATACTAAGTGTTGATACGAACTTAAAACCGATGTCAATTTTCTGAAACCTTGTCAACGGTGTTGATTTGCACCGCAGTTTGCCCCACTTTTGTATCCAAAATTGACCCAGAATATAAAAGAACGACTCAACACGTATATAGCTTTGAAGTTATTCCTATGGGTCAAGTTCAACGCAAAAGTTGGTCACATCCACGCGCAAATCAATACCTACAACACTGTTACTATTTTCCAAATCATTAAGCTAAAAAGCACAGCTATAAATGTTCTTAACCACTCAGAATTATGTAGATCCCAGATATATGTATATATACGACTCAGCCCCCAAATAGCACCTAGCCAAAGTAATGGCGCTATCCAACCAGCTAGTTTAATTATCATCGATGGTTTACTGCTATTAATATTTGGTGGCAACGGCTGCGGATTTCCAGTTAATACAAATTCAGCGATAGAGTCCCAATTTGATTCATCCAAAGCTGCACTGTGATTTCCTTTAACGTATTCAATTTGAAAAACACCCGGCATTAATGAAGCTGGATTAAATCCATCGTGGCCCGCACTACCTAAATCTTGAAATCGTAACATTTGAATCGCACGAGGAAATAAGGCGACAACCCAATCAGCTGTAGCAACATAATTCAATATATTTTTTACTTGCCCTCTCGATATTACACAACTCCAATCATAATTGGTTCTAATGACGCTACCAGCCAAAACAACATTTTTAAATCTACAAACAGGATAATCCAGTAATGCACGAGCAAGGAGGTAAGTCCCATTGCTATGACCTACATATGAGTACTCTGCATTCGGATATAAGGCTAATGACTCTGCATATTGGTCCATCAGCCACTCAACCTTTTCTCTTCGTTTTGTTGGCAGTACGAAAGGGAGCATAGGAAAATAGCCGTAGCTTGATGTCTCTGTGGCAAAAATGGAGCCATCTATATGTTGTTTTCTTGCCAGCAGCAATATGCGTCGAGCAACTTTATGAGTCCAATACCCCTCATCTCGTATTCCGTGTATTACAAAAACTACATCTGTAACATTACGACGTTGTGCTTCTGGTGGTAGGTCTGAAGGAATTATTGATTCTTGCATGAGAACATCTTTAGTTTTTGCAAGTGCACCCCTAAAAATGTTGGCCCTTTCTAAGGTTTTAGAATCAGAATTATTTGAAGCTACAGACTTTTTATTTGATGATGTGTGCGGGTAGTGCATTTCGATAATATTTTCATGCCCAGTATAAGGAACATCTAGATAGATAAAGTCCCGTCCCGAGATAAGATCTATGTTGTCCTCTGGAGAGACCATATCATCAACGGAACCAAGTAACTGAATCGTTAATGCATTCCCTACATTCCTTTCTTTTGTGTAATTCCTCATATATATCCAATGAATACGTAGCTGCGTTATAAGTAAGCGCAGCCCCAACCACACCCTGTCTCAATAATCGATTTTAATCTAACG
>DAOORH010000031.1:0-15150 GCA_035389145.1 Cellvibrio sp. | reverse complement strand
CAACATTGTTACTTTTTTCCATTAACGCATAGTCAATTGAAATATTCGGCGCTTGCGCAAAGGATTCTTTATCAACACGAATAAAATCTAAATCACGAACTGCCCAAGTACGAGCCTGATCGGCACTAGCAACTACTTCGGGACTATGCACTTGCAATTCACTCAAAAACACGTCTGTTTTAAATACAAACATGCCACTATTCCAATAGTAACAACCCGCCGCTAAATAACTCTGCGCAGTTTGTAAATCCGGCTTTTCAACAAACTGTTCAACCGCAAATGCTTCTGCTATATCGCTAGAAACTTGACTTGTCTTTATATAGCCATAACCCGTTTCAGGATGGGTGGGATGCACACCAAAAGTGACCAAATGATTTTTAGCCGCTGCTACTTTTGCAATATTTACTGCACGTTGAAACTCTTCAACATTACTGATCATATGATCTGCAGAGAGCACTAGTAACATGGATTCTGCATCTATTTCTCTGGCATGTAATGCAGCTAGCGCCAGCGCAGGAGCAGTATTCCGCGCTAAGGGCTCGAGAATAATGGCAGATTCTGAGGAACCAATTTCATTTAACTGCTCCGCAACCATAAAACGGTGCTCAACATTACATACAACAATGGGCGCGCTCAGATCAGTCAATCCCGTCAAACGTAATATCGTTTGCTGAAGCATAGTTTTATCGCCAAACAACTTCAGCAGTTGTTTAGGGTAATGTTGGCGTGACAAAGGCCACAAACGCGAACCTGAACCACCAGCTAGAATGACTGGAATTATCATGATTTTCTCCGGAGCTTAAAAAATAACTGCGCGGAAATTCCTTTCCGCGCAGCGGATATCAATCAGACTTAACCGATTTATTTGGCGAACTGAAGCTTCAAGAACTTTTCAAAATCTGCGCCTACACTTGCATGACGCACACCATAAATTACATTGGCTTGCAAATACCCTAACTTAGTACCGCAGTCGTGACTACGTCCAACGAGCTGGTAAGCTTCAATAGTTTCTAATCCCAACAGCGAGTCCAAAGCATCCGTTAGTTGAATCTCACCACCAGCGCCCGGAGCAGTGTGAGCCAAAAGTTCCCATACCTTTCTTGATAAAACATAACGACCAACAATCGCCATATTTGACGGAGCCTCGTCTAGCGGAGGTTTTTCAACCATTGCTTTGATAGGTGCTGTTTGCCCTTCAGGAATCTGAGCACCCGAACAATCCACCACTCCGTATTTATCAACTTGGTCGTGCGGCACTTCTTCCACAAGAATTTGACTATGGCCGGTTTCTTCGAAGCGCTTAACCATACCCGCAAGATTATCTAACTTAAGATTGCATTCAACGTTATCAATTAATACATCAGGCAACAAAACCACAAAAGGTTCATCGCCAACAACAGGCTTAGCCGCTAAAATTGCATGACCTAAACCCTTTGCTTCAGCTTGACGAACAGAGATTACCGTTAGGCCTCTTGGCGTAATAGAACGCACTTCATCCAACAAAGAACGCTTGAGCCGTGACTCCAATTGCGCCTCTAACTCAAAGCTGGTATCAAAGTGGTTTTCGATGGCATTTTTACTAGCATGAGTTACTAATACAATTTCTTTGATACCGGCTGCGGCCGCTTCTTCAATTACATATTGAATAAGCGGCTTATCAACTACTGGCAGCATTTCTTTTGGGATTGCTTTAGTGGCGGGCAACATACGTGTACCTAAACCAGCAACAGGAATAACAGCTTTTTTAATTTGCATTTTTGTTTCCTAGAGTAAAATCAAAATTGTAATTAGATACATAACCAACAACGGAATAATTATGTAGAGGTTTAGTTATTTCAATAAGGCTAAAATTTCTTTTGTTTTTTCATCAACCAGTTTCTTATCACTCCGACTTTCCACATTCAACCGCACTACGGGTTCGGTATTTGACATACGCAAGTTGAAACGCCATTGCTCGAATTCAAGGCTAATACCATCGGTTTTATCGATGACTAATGCTTCTGGACCATATAGATTAAATACATTTTCAATTGCCGATGTAGCATCAACAACATGACGATTAATTTCACCCGGCGAAGGAAATTTTGCAATGCGGTCTTCCAGCATAGATGACAAGGTTTCGCCTTTGCGACACAACAACTCAGCCACCAACAACCAAGGAATCATGCCGCTATCGCAATAAAAGAAATCGCGGAAATAATGGTGCGCACTCATCTCGCCACCATAGACCGCATCCTCAATTCGCATACGCTCTTTAATAAAAGCATGACCTGTTTTTGATTGAATCGCATTGCCACCATTTTTGAGTGCAATATCTTGCGTATTCCATGTCAAGCGTGGGTCATGAATAATATTGGCACCTGGGTTCTTGATTAAAAAAGACTCCGCCAACAAACCAACAATATAATAGCCTTCTGTAAATTGACCGCGCTCATCGAATAAAAAACAGCGATCAAAATCACCATCCCACGCAATCCCCATATCTGCACCATGTGCCAAAACAGCCTGACTGGTTACTGGCTGATTTTCGTGTAGCAAAGGATTGGGAATACCATTTGGAAAGGTACCGTCTGGCTCATGATGAATCTTAATAAGCTCAAAAGGTAAATAATTTTCAATCGCATCAATCACGTGACCAGCTGCGCCATTGCCTGAATTGACTACCAACTTAAGCGGTTTCAATTGGCTCACATCTACATAAGCTAATAAGTGTTGGATATATGCATCGAGTGTACTTTGTTCGCAATAGCTACCACGCTTCGATGGATCGACAGTAGCAAAATTATTCTCTTCTGCTAATCGCTTAATTTCATGTAACCCAGTATCACCACTGATAGGCTGAGAACCTGCGCGAACCATTTTCAAGCCGTTATAATCAATCGGATTATGACTTGCAGTTACTACACAACCACCATCAGTTTTTAAATAGCTTGTTGCAAAATAAATTTCTTCCGTTCCGCACATACCGATATCTATAACATCCACACCTTCATCGCGCAGACCATTAGCAAATGCAGTTTTTAATTCATTGCTCGTCAGACGAACATCGCCACCTACTACAACAGACTTTGGTTTTAAAAAAAATGCATAAGCGCGACCAATACGATAAACAATATCTGCATTGAGCTCTTCACCAAGCTTTCCGCGAATATCGTACGCTTTAAAACATGTTAAATTCATTTAAATCTTCCTAAATTTAAAACTTCATTTTGAAGTAAAAGCCATCTACTTACTTTGATGTATTTATATGCTATTACGATGACAAAACGGTGTGCGCTGTTTAACGCACCTGGGCCAATATAGCGTTTAACACCTGTTCAATAGTGAGTGATGTGCTATCCAGCACCAAGGCATCATCCGCAGGCTTTAGCGGAGATGTCGCACGATTGGTATCACGGTCGTCGCGATCTTTAATATCTTTAACCAACTCCGCCATATCAACAACCACACCTTTTTGTATGAGTTGCTTGTAGCGGCGCTCTGCCCTAGCTTCGGCGCTAGCTGTCAGAAAAACTTTTACCTGCGCTTGCGGGAATACCGTCGTTCCCATATCGCGCCCGTCAGCCACCAAACCAGGTGCCTGCGCAAAATCTTTTTGACGCTGTAATAACGCTGCTCTCACCTGAGGATAAGCAGCGACAACCGATGCACTCATACTCACATTTTCGTGACGAATCGCATCGGTAACATCTTCCCCAGCCAACACAATTCGAGTTGTATCGCCTGTCACGTCAAACTTTACCTGAAGTCGGCTCGCGATGTCCGCGATAGCTTGCTCATCTTGAATATCTACAGCCTGCTTAATGGCTGAAAAAGCCACCAAACGATATAAGGCACCACTATCCAGAAGATGGTATCCCAAATGCTTTGCAACTAATTGACTAAGAGTTCCCTTACCTGCCCCACTAGGGCCATCAATAGCGATGACAACAACCGACTTTGTGCTAAAGACATTAACTAATTCTGTGTTCAAAAGGAGCAACCTTAACCAATGGATTGAATAATGGCTTTGCAGGTTGCCACTGGATCGTGTGATTTAGTAATTGGGCGACCAATAACCAAGTAACTACTTCCAGCAGCTATAGCCGCATGGGGTGTTAGGGTTCGCTTTTGATCATCAACGGGGCTGGAATCTAAACGAATACCGGGAGTGACCAAACATAAATCCTGACCAAAATGACTGCGTAGCATGCTGGCTTCACGGGCAGAACAGACAACGCCATCCAAACCGCAGTGCTGCACCAGCTTGGTTAAACGCAGCACATGCTCTTCAGGCTCTTCAGCAATACCGACCGCATGCAGATCGTGTGCCTCAAGACTGGTCAACACAGTAACACCAATCAGGAGAGGCTTGTGGCCATTGTGGTGGTGTGCATGCTGTTCCAGGATATCGCGCGCGGCTACCATCATGCGCTGACCGCCGGATGCATGGACATTTACCATCCAAACACCCAACTGTGCAGCGGCTTTAACTGCTTTTGCAGTGGTAGTAGGGATATCGTGAAATTTTAGATCGAGGAACACTTCGAAACCTAACCGCATTAAATACTCTACAACACGGGGGCCACAGGCGGTGAAAAGCTCTTTGCCGACTTTCAAGCGGCAATATTGCGGGGACAGGCGTTTAGCCATGTAAAAGCAATCGTCTGCGTTATCAAAATCCATTGCCACAATAATACGTGGACCTTGAATATCTATCATGGGATGCCTCGCTTGAAATGGAAAAGCCCAGATCGTTAATCTAGGCTCCCATTAAAACAAACTTCAGACAAATTCGCAGCACCTTAATGCCCGATGATGCGGATCGAAATGGATAACACATTCATTTATTATTCAATTCTAGTTCAACATCCGTGTTGACGATCAAAAAACATCCTGATTTCGCAAGGCAACTCCATTGCCATCCAAAGACTGAGCTTTAAATACGAATACTTTTACGGTTAGTTTCTAGTGTCTTTTCACCAATGCCTTTGACCTCAGCAAACTGATCAACACTTTTAAAAGCACCATTGGCTTTACGCCAAGCGACTATAGCTTCCGCCTTTTTAGCACCAATACCTTTTAATTTAGTTAAAGATTGAGCATCGGCCGTATTGATATTGATGACCTCTTGCGGAACAGCAGCCGCTGGTTTTGCAGCGCTGGCAGCAGGCTTGGCAGCTACAGGTTTTGCAGGGGTATCGGCAGCGAACGCAGAGAAAGAAAAAGCGAGAGCAGCAACTACGAAGGCAGATAAAATACTTTTCATACGAAAAACTCCATGTAATTAATTAAATCATTTAAGTTAAGTTAAGCTCGCGACTTCCTTCTGCGAGTGGGAATAGATTAATGAAATATATTTGTTATGAAAAGTAGTCAAATTCGGAATTTCATGTGCGATATATCTCACACACTGCAGATATTGAGAAGACTATCACCATAAAAAAAGCTTCTATCCGCTAAGATAGAAGCTTTTTGAACGCAGCAAATTATGCAAATTATTTCTTTAGCAACTGCGTCAGATCCGCGGCACCCCAATGTGGGAAATGCTTGCGTACCAATGCATTTAGCTCCAACTCAAATTCGCTGAAGTTGGTTAGCGCCGCAACTGTTTTATCATCAAGGCGCTTGATGACCATACCTGCACCCACGGTGATATTGGTAAGGCGATCAATAACAATAAAAGCACCGGTTGCACGATTATTTTTGTAGCTATCTAACACAACTGACTGGGTTAACAGTACATCAACAACGGCGATATCGTTTAACTGTAGCTGCTCAACCTTAATTTCTTCTTGCGTGTTCACATCAATACGATAATGAATTGCTTCAAGCTGACCACTGACTGTTTTGCTGGCGAATTTAAACAAGAAATCTGAATTAGGCTGAACGGCTTTTTCAGTCATCCAAACAACATGTGCTTGCAAATGATTGGTCAGTGGAACATCTTCACTCGCAAGTGCAATCATATCACCGCGGCTAATATCAATTTCAGTATCTAGTGTGAGCGTTACCGCTTGCCCCGCAAAAGCCTCTTGCAAATCACCATCGTAAGTCACAATGGATTTCACGGTACTGGTTTTACCCGATGGTAGCGCTTTAATTGCATCGCCAACTTTCACAACACCTGAAGCAATGTTGCCGCAGAAGCCGCGGAAATTTAAATTGGGGCGATTTACATATTGCACCGGCAAACGGAAATCAGAAAAATTTTTGTCGCCAGCGATAGGTACGTTTTCGAGAATTTCCATTAGAGTCTCACCTTTATACCAAGGTGAAAATACCGAACGGTTTACTACGTTATCGCCATTCAATGCTGACATGGGAACGAAGAATACATTCTCCATTCCTAACTTTTTAGCGAATGCCAAATAATCTGCTTTTATTTTTTCAAATACAGACTCGCTGAAATCCAGCAAATCCATTTTGTTTACCGCAACAACAATATGTTTAATGCCAAGCAAAGAAGCGATGTAACTGTGACGACGAGTTTGCGTTACAACACCGTAACGTGCGTCAATCAAAATAATAGCGAGATCACAGGTCGATGCACCCGTCGCCATATTACGCGTGTACTGCTCGTGACCGGGAGTATCCGCAATAATAAATTTGCGTTTGGTAGTAGAAAAATAACGGTAGGCAACATCAATCGTAATGCCCTGCTCTCGCTCCGCTTGCAAACCGTCTACCAACAACGCCAAATCGACAGTCTCACCAGTAGTACCGTGTTTGGTACTGTCAGCTTGCACTGCTGCTAACTGATCTTCGTAAATCATTTTGGAATCGTACAACAAGCGTCCGATCAATGTACTCTTGCCATCATCCACACTGCCGCAGGTCAAAAAACGCAGCAGTTCTTTTTGTTCGTGTTGCGCGAGATAAGCATTGATATCTTCGGCGATTAAATCTGACTGATGACTCATTAAAAGTAACCCTCTTGCTTTTTCTTCTCCATCGAACCCGAACTATCGTGATCTATCACACGACCTTGACGCTCTGAGGTTGTGGTAAGCAACATCTCTTGAATAATTTCTGGCAATGTCGTCGCAGTCGATTCCACTGCGCCCGTTAATGGATAGCAACCAAGCGTGCGGAAGCGAACCATTTTTTCTTCAACTTTATCATCAGGACCAATTGGCATACGGTCATCATCAACCATAATCAAAGTGCCATCGCGCTCAACCACTGGGCGTTTTGCTGCGAAATACAATGGAACGATTGGTATATTTTCTAAATGGATATATTGCCAAATATCTAACTCAGTCCAATTTGATAATGGGAACACACGAATGCTTTCGCCTTTATCCACCCGGCCGTTATAAATATTCCACAACTCTGGGCGTTGGTTTTTTGGATCCCAGCGATGGTTTTTATCACGGAAAGAATACACACGTTCTTTAGCGCGAGATTTTTCTTCATCGCGACGCGCGCCACCAAAAGCCGCATCAAAACCGTATTTATTTAGCGCCTGCTTTAAACCTTGAGTTTTCATAATGTCAGTGTGTTTTGCACTGCCATGTACGAATGGGCTGATGCCCATATCAACGCCTTCTTGGTTGATATGCACAATTAAATCCCAACCTAAGTCTTTAATACGTTGATCGCGAAATTCAATCATCTCTTTGAATTTCCACGTGGTATCAACGTGCATCAAAGGAAATGGCGGCTTACCAGGATGGAAAGCTTTCATAGTGAGATGCATCATCACCGCTGAGTCTTTACCTACAGAATAAAGCATTACAGGGTTATCAAACTCGGCAGCAACTTCACGAATAATGTGAATACTTTCTGCTTCGAGTTGTTTCAAGTGCGTGAGTTTATAGTCGGACATTACAAAAGTTACCGATGTAAAAAGGGAAAATAAAATTAATCTTTCTTAGCTACGTTTTGTGTGGCTAAATTTGCAGTAAATTCGTCGCGCACATTTTTCGCACGGGTAAACACATCTAACATATATTGTGAATCTTCAGTTTCGATACTGGTACGCAAACGCGTTAAGTTAGCAATAAACAAATCCAGAGCATGCAATACACCAGTTTTGTTTGCACGCATTATGTCGTGCCACATAGTCGGATCACTGGAGGCAATGCGGGTGAAATCGCGAAAGCCACCGGCGGCATAACGAAAGATATTGGGGTTATCAATGTCATGTGCAAGGGTGTCGACCAAAGAATAGGCAATTACGTGCGGTAAATGACTAGTCGCACCCAAAACTTCATCGTGATCTTCAACCGACATAGTGAGTACTTCAGCACCTACGGCTTGCCACATACGCGTGATCAAATCGAGATGAGCAGCACCCGTCGTTGCTAGCGGCGTTAATATGCAGCGATGATTTGCGTACAAATCTGGATTCGCCGCCGTAACGCCACTTTTTTCAGAACCTGCAATGGGGTGACCTAAAACAAATTGCGCAGGAACAGCACCGTAAATTTCTTCTGCTGCAATTTGCACATTACCCTTAACACTCGCACCGTCTGTGATAGTCACATCTGCCGACACGCAGTCTTTAATTTCTTGCAGTACGGCTTTAACGGATAAAGTCGGTACCGAAATAAAAATCACATCACCAGCTGTTAATTCAGCTGCAATCGTTTTGAGCGATGTATAAGCGCGATCAACCACGTTTAAATTTACAGCGTCAACACAAGTTTGTTCACTGCGCGCTATGCCGATCACTTCTACGCAAGCGCCGCGTTTTTTCAAACCTGTCGCCAAGCTACCACCAATAAGGCCGATGCCGATAACGACAAGCTTATTTACAACTGGCGACGAAGTAAGTGATGACATTGAGTTAAAGTACAGCCTTGGGATAAGAACCGAGCAGTTTTAAATCTGCGCAGCGCGTGGCAACCTCTTGCAGAACTTCGCTAATCAAGGCGTCGCTCCCATGGCCAGCAAAATCGATAAAAAATACGTAATTCCAAACGCCCGTACGTGATGGGCGCGTTTCAACACGAGTTAAATCAATATTGTGGCGATGGAAAGGTTCCAGCAAATTATGCAACGCACCCGGCTCATTACGCATAGCAACTACAATCGAGGTTTTATCTAAGCCACTTGGCGGCACTGCTTGTGAACCGATAATTAAAAAGCGCGTGGAGTTGTCAGGCTGATCTTCAATTTTCTCGGCCAATATTTTCAAGCCGTACAATTCGGCGGC
This sequence comes from Cellvibrio sp., assembly GCA_035389145.1. Lineage (GTDB taxonomy): Bacteria > Pseudomonadota > Gammaproteobacteria > Pseudomonadales > Cellvibrionaceae > Cellvibrio. The sequence goes on along the minus strand of DAOORH010000031.1, from coordinate 6,008 downwards.
CATGCTGCCGGCAATTGCGGCTGCATTCCATTCGCCTTTTAAACGTTTGGCAGCTTCAGCATTACTGTTAACGGCGATGCGTTCGGCTTTAGGGTAATGTGCATCCAACCACTTGCGGCATTGCGCAAGCGATTGTGAATGAGAATAAATACGGCTGATATCTTTGGTACTGGTTACATCAGAAACCAATAAATTGTGGTGAATACGTAATTCCACTTCACCGCAAATTTTCAGGTTAGAGCCCATGAAATTATCGAGCGTGTGGTTTACAACGCCTTCGGTAGAGTTCTCTACTGGCACCACACCATAGTTAACAGCACCCGCCTCTACTTCACGAAATACTTCGTCAATCGCTGAGAATGGTAGTGAAACCGCTGATTGACCAAAATGCTTTAAGGCAGCTTGCTGAGTAAAGGTACCTTCTGGGCCTAAAAATGCAACTTTAACTGGATTTTCAAGCGCCAAACAGGCAGACATAATTTCGCGAAACAAACGCGCCATTTCTTCATCGCTGAGCGGACCTTTGTTTTGCTCCATCGCCTTACGTAAAACTTGCGCTTCGCGCTCAGGGCGATAAAACAAAATTTGTGCATCTGCAGGCAAATTAGCTTTTTTAACTTCAGCAACTTCTTGCGCGCAAGTTGCACGCGCTGAAATTAAGCGACCAATTTCTTCATCAATTGCGTCAATCTTGGTACGCAATGCGAGAAGTTTTTCTGCTTCGGTTTTCTCGATGGTCATTTACTTACTCGTCAGCTGAATCATCTGTAGCATCATCGACAATATCGTCTGCTACGTCATCTATAACACCATCATCGGCTTCGAGCGCTTCTTCGCCCTCGGCAGCTTCTGCGCGCGCTAATTCACGCTTAGCAGTTTCATCAACATTTTCTTCGATACGCTCCAACCCTTGCATGCGCTCGCCTTCTTTCAATTTAATCAGGCGCACACCTTGGGTGTTACGGCTAAGAACAGACACTTCGTCAACACGGGTACGAACCATTGTGCCTTGGTCGGAAATCAGCATGATTTCTTCGCCGTCGAACACTTGTACTGCGCCAACTAACTGACCATTACGCTCAGTAGTCTGCATACCGATTACGCCTTGCGAACCGCGACCTTTAGCAGGGAATTCGCCTACTTCAGTACGCTTACCGTAGCCGTTTTCGCTCACAGTCAGCACTTGGCCATTTTCCATGGGGATAACCATGCCGACAACGCGTTGACCTTCGGTCAAACGAATACCACGTACACCACGAGAAGTTCGACCCATTGCGCGCACTTGCGATTCACGGAAGCGCGCGGCTTTGCCTGAGCTTGAGAACAAGACTACATCGCACGAACCATTGGTAATTGCTGTACCTACCAGCGTATCGCCTTCATCCAATTCAATTGCACGCAAACCTACGCTGCGTTGACGAGCGAATTGGGTCAGAGCTGTTTTCTTAACGGTACCGTTTGCTGTTGCCATAAAGATAAACTTGTCATCGTCATATGACTTCACCGGCAGAATCGAAGTGATATGTTCACCTGCGTCAAGCGGTAACAAATTAATTACTGGACGACCACGAGATTGGCGACCCGCTACCGGAATCATGTACACCTTCAACCAATAAACCTTACCGGCGTTGGTGAACAACAAAATTGTATCGTGAGTGCTAGCAATCAAAAGATGCTGCACATAGTCTTCATCTTTAACCGCAGTTGCCGATTTACCCATACCGCCGCGACGCTGCGCTTGGTAATCATCTAACGGCTGGCTCTTCGCATAACCGCCGTGAGAAATGGTTACCACGCGATCTTCAACGTTGATTAAATCTTCGTTAGTCAAATCCATGCTTGAGGCAACAATTTCAGTGCGACGCTTATCACCGTAATCCGCGATAACTTGATTCATTTCTTCGCGAATCACTTCCATCAAACGCACGGCATTGCCGAGGATTTCAAGGAATTCGGCGATTTGCACTAGCTTTTCATCGTACTCGGCAAGTAGCTTGTCATGCTCCATACCGGTTAAGCGATGCAAACGTAATTCAAGAATTGCTTGTGCTTGCGCAGCAGATAAATAGTAGTGGCCATCGCGCATGCCGAACTCAGCACCCAAATCTTCTGGGCGGCAGGCATCTTCGCCAGCGCGCTCAAGGTAAGGCGCCATTTCAGAGGCATCCCAACCGCGCGTCATCAAGCCATCTTTTGCATCAGCTGGTGAAGCGGAGTTTTTGATCAGCGAAATCACTTCATCTATATTGGAGATAGCAACAGCCAAACCTTCCAAAATATGACCGCGCTCACGCGCTTTGCGCAATAAATAAACTGTGCGACGCGTAACCACTTCGCGACGGAATTTTACGAAGGCTTCCAACAATTCTTTCAGATTCAGAATTTTAGGCTGGCCATCATCAAGTGCAACAATGTTGACACCGAAGGTCGTTTGTAACTGAGTTTGCGAATAAAGATTATTCAACAATACTTCGGCTGATTCGCTCTTCTTCACTTCAATAACAATGCGCATACCGTCTTTGTCAGACTCGTCGCGCAGCTCGCTAATACCTTCAATTTTCTTTTCTTTTACCAGCTCAGCAATACGCTCAATCAAGCGCGCTTTATTCAGCTGATAGGGAATTTCGTGAACCAAAATGGTTTCGCGACCGCTTTTTTCATCGCGTTCAATTTCAGTTTTGGCGCGAACAACGATGCTGCCGCGACCAGTGTGATATGCCTGAACGATTCCAGAGCGACCATTAATAATCGCGCCCGTTGGGAAGTCTGGGCCGGGAATAAACTCCATCAACTCATCGATTGTGATATCGGCATTGTCGATCACTGCCAAACAACCGCGCACAACTTCAGCAAGATTGTGCGGTGGAATATTGGTCGCCATACCTACGGCGATACCGGATGAGCCGTTCACCAGAAGATTGGGAATACGCGTTGGCATTACTGCCGGGATTTGCTCGGTGCCATCATAGTTGGGCACGAAATCCACGGTTTCTTTGTCCAAATCCGCCAGCAAATCGTGGGCGATTTTGGCCATACGGATTTCGGTATAACGCATTGCCGCTGCGCGGTCGCCGTCAACCGAACCGAAGTTACCTTGACCATCCACCAGCATGTAGCGCAGGGAGAATGGTTGCGCCATACGAACGATAGTGTCGTAGACCGCGGTATCACCATGAGGGTGATATTTACCGATTACGTCACCCACCACACGGGCAGATTTTTTGTACGGTTTGTTCCAATCGTTGTTCAGCTCGCTCATGGCAAACAAAACGCGACGATGTACGGGCTTCAAGCCATCGCGTACATCGGGTAGCGCACGCCCTACAATTACGCTCATCGCGTAATCAAGGTAGGACTGCTTCATTTCGTCTTCAATACTTACCGGTGAAATTTCTTTTGCGAATTCGACCATGGGAATACAGCTTTCCTTTTAAATAAGGCTTTGGTTATAAGACTTTGATTATTAGTGACTGCTAGCTAACCTATGAATGAACAGGCTAAAAATAGAGCGCTTTAAGCACACTTTTTCACGCCAAAATAAAGGCCGCAATACTACCATAACAGCCTGCAGATAGGCACTTTTTAGTAGCCCCCAAATACTCCCCTCAGCAGAGCCTCAAAACGGCCCCAAAACACTATTTAAAAGCCCGGCAAGAGGCGATTGCTTTTTAATCAACCATCACCGAAATCACCCCGACCAAAACAATATTGACGCTGCCAATTTTTTGGCTAGCGGCAAAGTCTTGCCGAAAGGCTCTGCGAAATTTGCCGTTTTTCTGACTAAAATCTTATCCGATAGCATTAACAAAAAATGCTAACACTATGATTTTAATTGGATTTCAATGATTCGTGTGAACTGGCACGCATTTCGCTAAACACCTCTTAGAAGGACAAATTTTATTCAGTGGCTGCATAAGCCTGTCGCTGAAAATAACAATCCAACCCCAGGTATAAGATTATGCGGGACATGACTATGTTAACCGGCACTCAAGCAATCCCCCTCGGCTACAGCGCTCCGCTAACGCCAGAGCAAGAAATTGAAGCCAGAGCTAAGCTTATTCAGGCGCTGCAAATGTCGCTGGAGCCGAATGATGTGCTCGCGATTTTCTTTAAGCACCTGCAGACCATTATTCCTATGGGCGGGATTCAATTCCGCTTTGCAAACAACAAAGACATCACCAAATTAGGCCGCGATGCTCTCCACCACTGCGACTACCGCCTGACCACAGATGAAGGTTACCTAGGCGAGATTATCTTTAACCGCAGCAAGCGCTTTATTGAAAGCGAATTGAGCACACTTGAAATATTGCTCGGCGCACTGGTTTACCCACTGCGCAATGCGCTGCGCTATCAATCTGCCATGCAACTCGCCTTGCTCGACCCTCTCACTCGCTTGGGGAATCGCGCTGCTTTGGATAACGCTCTGCGCCGCGAACTTCAGTTGGCTGAGCGTCATCACTATGAACTTTCTGTGTTAATGATTGACGTTGACCATTTTAAAAAAATCAATGATCAGTACGGTCACGCCACAGGCGATCAAGTTTTACAAGAAATCGCGAGTACGATTGAAAGTGTTTGCCGCGAAACGGATATTAGCTTCCGCTACGGAGGCGAAGAATTTGTGGTGTTGTTGCGCAAAACCAGTGAAATGGGCGCACGCATTATTGGCGAACGCTTACGCCGCGAGATCAATCAGCTTGAAATAGAGAAAGGCGCTTATAAAATTCAACCCAGCGTGAGCATTGGTATTGGTACCCGCGCGTCGGGCCAAAAAGAACATATCAATGATTTGTTTGAACGTGCGGATAAAGCGCTTTACCTTGCAAAGCAATCTGGCCGTAATTGCGTAAAAGATTTGCATGACGTAACAGCCTAGAAAATCGCTTAAATAAAAAAGCCGGATTAGCATTTGCTAATCCGGCTTTTTTATTTCCTACAGCACAACTATTCTGGCTTGGGTTTACGCGGCGCTGGCTTTGCTCTGCGCGGTGGCGCTGATGCGGCGCGCAGTTTGTTTTCATGGCGCGCGCGCTGGCTTTTTTCATCACGCGATGGAGGCATCAACTTGGTGTGCGTATCTTTATCGAAACCTGCAGTTAAACACAGATCTGCGATTTCGTTTTCGCTTAGCTCAGTCCATTGACCAACACGCACGTGCGATGGAATAAAAATATTCGCATAACGCACACGTTTTAACCGGCTCACTTTTACGCCTTGCGATTCCCACAGACGACGCACTTCGCGATTGCGGCCTTCCATTACAACACAATAGAACCAACGGTTGCGCGACTCACCCGCACCATCGACAATATCGGTAAAGCGTGCAACGCCGTCATCCAGCAATACACCTTCTAATAAAGCGCGTTTCATTTCATCATCAACATTACCTTGAATACGTACAAGGTATTCACGGTCGATAACGGATGATGGATGCATCAATTTATTCGCCAGCTCACCATCGTTCGTGAACAGCAATAAACCACTGGTATTAAAATCCAAACGGCCGATTGAAATCCAGCGCTCACCTTTTAAATGTGGCAAGCCGTCATATACGGTGCGGCGACCTTCTGGATCTGAACGCGAACAGATTTCGCCTTCGGGCTTGTTATACAAAATCACGCGGCGGCGCGTTGCTTCGGTGCGCAGAACAACACGTTTACCATCAACAAAAATTTTATCGTCTGGAGTGACACGATCGCCGAGCTTGGCGATGCGATCATTAACTTTTACTTGGCCAGCTTCAATTGCGCGCTCCATTTCACGGCGCGAGCCTATACCAGCACGAGCGAGCACTTTCTGCAATTTTTCATCGGCAGCATCAACTACTTCAGCTTCATCAGAAGCGACTGCGAAATTTTGCTTGGCAGTCTTTTTATCGCCAAATTTCTCTGCGCGCGCTTCGCGCTCGATCAATTCAGGTTTTCTTTTGGATGAATGTTTTGCTTTAAATTCAGCCGAAAAATTATCGGCCGCTTTTTTACGTGAGGCTTTTTCAGTTGCTGCCGCAA